>JAKMEW010000067.1 GCA_022425745.1 Rubripirellula sp. | reverse complement strand
GAGGTCTGCTGCGAATTCTGACGAAACGTCGGACGTCTTTGCGTCCTCGACACGCACGATTCGCTCGCCCGCCTCGATTCCCGCTTGCTCGGCAGGTCCACCGGCGATCACTGAGAGAATTTGCAAGTGCTTTGGTTCCGTTTTCAGTTCAACACCGAGTCCCACAAAGTTGCCCTCAATATTAGAGAACATCTCGTCGAGCTGACTTGGCGACAGCAGTCGTGTGTAGGGATCTAGCGTCGAAACTGCACCGCAAAGGAATTCCAGGACAGCGGCGGTACCCGATAGGCCTAATTCTTTCGATGCCAAGTCCGCGACATAGGCGGCGTTTGCTCGGAGGTCAAAGCGAGTCTGGGTACTACGGGAGCTGATTCGGTTATGGATGGACTGGCGAAAGTTTTCAATCTTCCCTGAATCGGTGTTAGGAAGGACTGTTGAGAGGAATTTTCGTTCCGTTAACGCCACTTCGAGTGCAGCCGTACCGTGAATCATTAGCCGATCCCAGTCGACGCGATCCACGTAATGCGTTTGCAGGTTAGAAAGGATTTCCGAGTAAAGATCGAGTGTCTGAGAGGTGCTCAGACGGTTAAGCGAAGCGAGAAAGCTTTCGTCTTGATAGCGTCGAGCGACATCGAAATGCAGTCTCGAGATGATCAATCGCTGGTATAGCTTGGTGCTCGTCGGTGCTTTGCGGAATGCCGATTCGTAATGACGGATCGCCTCACTCCACAATTGGGCTTGCTCTAGTTCCAAGCCTTGAGTGAGTGCCTGATCTGTTTCTACCGCTTGATTTTTGCTAGCCGATGCAGTCGAAATCGACGCTGAAATGGTGTCAGCGGAGGATGTCGTAACGGAAAAATTGAGTGCTAACAGCACTGCGAACGCCGCTGCGCCCACTGTGTAAATCCGTCGGTGATTCCTGACCCGTGCAGGTTGAATCATGCTCACTCGTCCCAATGGAGCATCAAGGGGAGGGCTGGCGAAGCATTTCACGGGGAAGTGATGCTTGCGCAGAGGCTCTGCGTCGATGCTCACAACGACGAGCCACGGAAACATAGGTCACAAATTTTGACTGGTCAAAAAAGGATCCCTCTCGCTGGCAGGAAAATCAGATGAAGTGCAGCGTGTCGGGCAAGGCGTATCAGTTCTGTCGATTTTGGTTGCGTTTGGATTTTTCCTGAACACACCGGAATCGAGTGATCGGCTTTTAGGCAGTCACCAGCCGACTGCTGTTTCACGCAGGTGTTTCACTGCTTTGGCGATAGGATGTCGCTTTGCATCCATGCAGAAAGAAGTCGCAACACCATCGTCGGGGTTGCGATACGCAAGATTAGAGGTGAGAAGCTTTGGATCGCATCGCGTCTCCGCACGTTACATCGTCGCCTCGGTCTGAAGTTATTCATAGGCATCGAAGAGTGCATAGTCAAATCGTCAAATCGTATTCTCGGACGCAAGCTAGCGTTGACACCAAGATCATGGAGTTTCTACCGTCCGGCTGAATCGATCTATTTTCATGGACAGCTTTCTGCATTGTCCAAACGATTCGGAAGACTGCGTGTAGAAAGTGAACATGAAAAACCGCCGATCGCTATCGTTTCGCAAGGAAACCGTAACAGGTGACGTGCGTTTTAAGTGCCGGCAATTTCTGTCATGCATGCTATCCCGGTCAAATTTTAAAGCGATTCAGTTGGTCATTCTCGGATGGTTGTGTCTCTCTTTTTCTGGCTGCGCGACAAGTAGCTACTTGTCGATGCGGGATGTTCGCGAGAATCCACTCGCGGCCAGTTTGCAACTGTTTAGTAGCGAGGGTCCGGAGATCAGTCTGCGCACACGTCGAACCTTGCGACGCTTCGACCTCGAGGATCATTATCAAAAAAATCCGGCATCCTGTTTTGCGCTGATTCGGCAACGATTGGATGATCGACCTGAGTCGGATTTAATCTACGCCCTGAGTGAATTGTCATACGTTGAGGGGAAGAAGGCGGAGCGACTCGGACGTCTTAGTGAAGCTTTGAATCATTACGGTGTGTCACTCACCAATAGCTACGATTATCTCTTTAGCGATGAACTCCGTGACGCGAGGAATGTTTACGATCCTCAATTTCGTGCCGTCTGTGATCTCTACAATGAATCGCTCGAAGATACCTTACGTATTCTTTGTTCCGAGAGTCATTTGGAGCCGGGGCAGACATATACCATCGAAACGTTGGGGCATAAGTTTGTCGTTCGCACAGAGATGCGAGGCAAATGGAAACCTGACGAGTTTGATCACTATGAATTTGTGAGTGATTACGCGATTGAAACCTTACGGAATCGGCATACCACCTACGGTCTTGGCGTTCCGTTGATTGCAGTTCGTAAGGATGCCAACGAAGAAGATTCCAAAGAAAAATACTATGCCGACGGTTTGAGTTACAGTGTCACCGCTCTGATGCGTTGCTTGGATGAGCCAAGTGGCAGCGACTCAGGGAATACGACGACCTGCGTGCTCGAGTTTTTTGACCCGCTCACAGCGAATCAGGTCCTATTAACGAATGACTGGGTTCCTTTGGAAACGGATTTGAGTACACCGTTGGCTTTCTTTTTAGATAGCCCTGAATTTCAGATTCGAAATCAGGCAACCGAGGGACTACTCAATCCGGCTTCCTCTCAGAGCAAAAGAGGGCTCTACATGCTGGAGCCGTACGATCCAAAGCGTATTCCGGTGCTGATGGTGCATGGGCTCTGGTCCAGTCCAGTGACTTGGATGGACATGTTTAACGATCTGCGTAGCTTTCCTGAAATTCGAGAACGTTATCAGTTCTGGTTTTATCTTTACCCATCGGGGCAACCGTTTTGGATCAGTGCAACGCAATTACGCAGCGATCTCGCCGCGATGCGAGAAGCCTTTGATCCAAACCGCCGCGACACGGCCCTGGATCAAATGGTGTTGGTCGGCCACAGCATGGGCGGTTTGGTCAGTCGTTTGCAGACCATCGACAGTCGTGATGACTTTTGGAAAATCGTTAGCGATGAACCGGTCAGCGGCGTCGAGGATGCACTCACTAAGGTCGAGGGTCCCGAGGACGCTAAGGAGAAATTGGCCAGCACCCTCTTTTTCAAGCCTAACGACTCTATCAAACGCGTGATCACGATTGGGACTCCGCATCGTGGTAGCGAGTTTGCAAATGATTACACGCGATGGCTGGCAAGGAAGTTCATTCGTCTCCCCAAACTGCTGACCAATTTTGGTGATCGCTTGGCAATGGAAAATCCGAGTCTCTTTCGTAACACCGAGCTGTTGACGGTTGCAAATGCAATCGATTCGCTGGCTCCAGAGTCACCGATTTTCCCGGTCATGATGCGAGCGGAGCGTAATCCGGAGGTGAAATATCACAACGTGATAGGTGTCCTCAAGCAATCTTCCTTCATTACCGGACGTAATCACCGCGGCGACGGTGTGGTTGAGTATGACAGTGCGACGATGGGGGATGTCGAGAGTGAGTTGGTGGTTGACGCCAGTCACACGGACGTTCACATGATCGGAAAAACCATCTTTGAGGTTCGGCGTATCTTGCTTCAGCATCTGGCTGAACTGGATGCGAGTGATCGGGTGGTGTTCGAGGGCGAAGCATCCGTGCTCGCCACCGATCGAATTGCTGATACCCTACCGCCGCAGGAGGGCGACAGTCAGTTGAT
>JAKMEW010000059.1 GCA_022425745.1 Rubripirellula sp. | reverse complement strand
TCCTTAAACCGGTTCTCTGGGATACCTCCCCTGATTCTTTTCAGCTCACGGATTCGTCACGAAACGAGTCTGAATCACAGGTGAATTCAATTTTTCGGAGCCATTTCCACCGTCTCTGGTCGGGTTTGTTATCGACTCTCGGCTGCAATCGCGATTGAAGTCTTTGGCTAACGCTTGATTTTCAAAGACCTTTGAGTGCGGCTCGGTTTTTTGACCCCACGGGGATCTGGTTAGAATAAGAGCGGCAAGTCTTCGAGAGGTAAGATCTAACGACATTTCATCTCAGCAAAGAAGCCCTCGTATCCTAACGGAAACTTTCTATCCAACGGCGATTTGTCCCGAAGATCTCATTGACGACTCGCTTCACTTCTTCAGGTTCATATGGATCGTGTTCAAGTTCGTGTTCTAGAAGCTCCAATTTCTTTCGAATCAAGTAACCTTGCATACTTTGATAACGCCGAAGTTCGCCAGCACGAATAAACGTTCCAATTTCGAGTCGCCTGCTCCATTCTTCCCAAACGGGTAACCAAAATAAAGCGTGCTCTTCATCTCCGCTATTCGCGGCCGTCAGGCATTCCGCCCTAGCAAGTGCGATCTCCTCAAGACACTCTTCGGTCGAAGGGTAATAGCCGTAGCAAGCGACAATACTTAGAGCCACCAGCCCGGCCAGCATGGTTGCTCCCACAACGCGCGCGGGCACCACGACATCAAAACGCGAAGTTGTTTTTTCTGATTCCAAACCCTGATTGTTTTCAACAAGACGACACACCGTGACACCGAATGCACGAAGTATTAAACCAATGGCCAGCAAAACCCCAAACAATGATGATGCGATCAAACCGGCGAGATCCACTTGATCTTCAATTGCGCGAATTGCGGCGGGCCACGGATCAGAGTGCCCCTTGGGGATTGGATTGGTGTAGATGTCAAAAGCGTGCGTATGTCCTGCCGGTTGGACGCCCGGGGGCATCAGTGGGCGATTGATACCGTAAGCAATCGTAAGGACGATAGAAACCAAACCAACAAACCAGATGAGCGTCGGCTTCCAACCGTAATATTTACCGAACCAACACGGTGTCGCCAGATTCAAGCCCGTTCCAAGAATTAAGAGCGTGAAAGCTGCACCGGGCGAATTTGCATGCTGGAACATCATTCCCAGCTGACTCATGGCTAACATCGGCGTTGCATAGACTGGCACCGCAACCGCCATCATCGTTAACGGCGCCAAAGGATCATCTCTTTCGACACTGCTCTGCATCGAGCCGTATGGTAGGGCGGATGACAACACCGCCAACCCGAATAAAGCCAAGAGGGCTAGTGCAAGAGGTAATCCCGAAGCATGGCGAGTCATCTGAACGAAAAGAGCTGCCAAACGTCTCAAGCCCATCAAACTTGCTTCCGGATCAGGGGCATCACTACTATCTTCTTCGCTTCGACCTAAAAAATCCCAGAGTAAACCAAGAGCCGTTACCACCAGAAGTGAACCTGTAGCAAAAAACAAAATCACTGCAGGTCGACTAAGCGTAAGGCCGTACAAGAGGGACAGTGGATTGAATAATGGTGCAGATAAAGCGAAGGCTGACATCGCCCCTGGCTTGACGCCGGATCGACGCATCTGAATCAAAATTGGTAATACCCCGATTGAGCAGACGGGCAGCAGCATGCCAATGAGCCAAGACTGAGGCAAACTCCTTACGGTGTTCCCGCCAAACAGCTTCCGGGTTCCATTATTCCCGAGGTAGAAGCGAAGAATTGCGGCGGTAAGTAATCCGATTAGCAAGGTTGGTGCCGCAAACACGAACCCTTGCGTCACACGTACTGCTCCACCAAATAGGATTTCGTTGAAGAAGCTCATTGTCTACATCGCTCCTTTTTGTCGAGGCCGCGTTGAATCCGTCTCTTGCAATCGCTGCAAATGCGGGGTTCTAAGTTCAGCCACTGATTCATCAATAAGCACACAGAGATTTTCCAACTGTTCTCTGCAGTCAGAAGTCAGGTGATCGGCGCCACTAATTATCGACTGAACCGTTTGGACTCGATAATCAATGACGATCCAAACTTGTTCGGAAAGATCGGTGTCAGCTGCAATTTCTGGGACCCAACTCACAAGCTCAGTCAACTGAAGGATCATTTCACCTTCTGAACGAGGAGCAAGATCGCAAAAACGTACCCGATCACGGATTTTAAGCGATGCATCAGAAAGATCACGCGGCCAGTGATCGGGAATTTCATGATCATGATCGAAGTGCGATTTCTTTTGCGTCACTTCGGTGGTGCAACCGAGCAAGAACGAACACAACAAAAGCAGATAACATAAACGCATTATTTGTACTCCGGTGCGGGTACCGATTTCATCACTCGCTCAATCACCTCGTCAACGGTCTCGCCGCGAGTGAGGAGTCGAACCGAAAGTACTGGGTGCGCAACCTCAGCAACATCGGTGGGAGTCACGAATGATCGTCCGTTTATTAGAGCCCATCCTTGCGATACAGCCTGCCAGTGCATCATGCCGCGGGGGCTAACCGCCAATTCAATGGAATTGTCATTCTGTATCGCTTCAACCAAGTCCAAGAAATAATCAATGACGCGGTCATGGACGTGCACCGACTTGGCTACCTTTTGCAACTCTTGAAATTCTTCGAACGACACTGCTGACTCCCGCAGCGGCGAGTTATTTGGTGTTTCTTTTTGAGAGGTCTCGCGTTTCAGAATACGACGCTTCGAATCACGATCAGGGTAGCCAAGCTGAAGCTTGACTGAGAATCGATCTAACTGTGCTTCCGGTAGTGGATACGCACCGTGTGAGTCGATTGGATTCTGGGTTGCAATCACAAAGAATGACGAAGAGAGTTTATGGCCTACACCGTCAATTGTGACTTGTCGCTCCGCCATCGCCTCCAATAACGCGCTTTGAGTGCGAGGCGTGGTGCGATTCAGTTCATCCGCGAGCAGAATATCTGCGAAGACTGGCCCAGGTCGGAAATCGAACTCACGCGTCTGCTGATTGAAGACACTAAATCCGGTGATCTCTGCGGGCATTAAGTCAGGTGTGCACTGCACCCGAGAAAGCCTACCCGAGATGGCCGCTGCTATCGCTTTAGCCAAAGTCGTTTTACCGGTCCCAGGGAGATCATCAAGCAGTAGATGCCCGCTGGAAAGTAAGCATGCAACGATCAAATCAATCTGATGCTGTTTTCCAAAGATCGCTGCACGGAGATTGTCCCGAATGACATGAATCTTTGAAAGGGCATCAGTTTGATCCCGCTGAAGCACCGATGATTGTTCACCTATAACACTCACGTTAAAGCATCCTTCTGCATGGCACTAATTTTTTTTCGGTTTAGCAGACGCACAATTTCTGTTGCGTTCTGCGTTGGGAGACTCGCGTTTTTTCCAAAGACCATTGCATCCGCAGTATTCGCGAAAAGCTGAACCGCATCATGGAGGGTTTTGTCGGCGCGAGTCATCTCTTCTAACCACGCCCTTTGAGACTTGCCAATCGGTCGCTCAAATCCGGCAATTCGCGCTCGTAGTTCAATAATTCGCATTCCAAACCGTAACCTCAGACGCGGATGCAGCGGCCGAGCAATCGCCCAAGTCAGCCCTAGCAACCAGTCGACCCAAAGGCGGTGAGTTCTCTGAAGAAAAAATCCAGTGACAAGGAACACCACGATCAGCTCCCACCACGCTCGAACGAATTGCTTGCACCTCAGTAAGAGAGATGGTTTGTAACGTGGCTGTTGGTAACCGGGTGTCGCCTCCACCTCGAACCAACGTCCATCGTCCAGAGCGATCTCTGTCCAGACGTGGATGTCTTGGGGCAAGATGCATGAATGTCCAGCGACCAAGTCAAAGGATTCCGGACGCACGTAGAAACCGGTTACCAACCGTGAATGAAAGCCGAGCTCTCGAGCCATCAAAGCAGCCGCCGTGGCGAATAGATGATCTCCACCCTTCTTCGTCTCTAAAAAATCGTCCAGAGATTGCGCCGCAGATTCACCCGTTCTAGCGAAACGGAAATTCGCACGGAGGTTCCTAATCACACGATTCAACTGATCAAGCGGAGCGTCTGAATCGTTAGACCACCGGTCGACATACTGTTTGATTGTTAACGGATTGAAACTCTGATGTTCACCGTGGAAGTGTGGATGTAAATCTGAGCGGATGTCATCTTCGGTCAAGCCAACGCTTACAGCATGAATGACTGTCATCTCAGGAATCTTTGCACGACCAGTCATCATCAAGCTGCCGTCTTCCGCTAAACCAAAAAAGTCAGCCCTTTCGACATCCTTGATACGTACTCCAGCAGTTAACATCGGGGACGGAATTCGCGTCGAATCGAGCTGAATGACTTTGAGCAAACCGACCGAGAGACGATCAGATGAATAAGAGAAAATGCTCCGCATCGACGGCAGAAAGAACCACGGTTCATTATCAATGTCGAGACGCACCAACCTCTGATACACAGGATCTTTACTCTGTGTCCATTCGTGACCATCGAATTGGTCATAACGGTGCATGGCAAGTCTGATCCCCGTTTCACCATCCCATTGAACCACAGTCGAATCTGTGACAGTCGAAAGATGTTGATGCTCCATGGGGGGCGAGCGATCAGTCGAAAAAGAAGACGACCCTTTTTGGCTCGTGGGTGATTCAGTGTGCAGATCGATCACATTTTCATCACCGATCGCCTGCCGAGATTCCCACACCTTTGGTTTCTTGGGTTCACCGAGTGAATCACTTGCCATATCAAACAAGGATGACTCTGTAGATTCCAAAAACATATCGGAGTCTACTGCTCCGAATGATTCAGCGTGATCTTTTGCAGCAATCGCTGCTTCACCCGCCCCAACACCCCGACGTGCCGATGGGTCCGACCATTTGTTACCACCACTTGTGGGCATGATCCCTAGTGATAACAAATTGGATGACTGATACCTTCCTCTAACTACATAGACACCAGCTAAGCAGACGAGCAAGGTAAGAGTCAAAGCTACTGGTTTTACCGACCAATCTCTCTGAACCGCTTCTGGCGTCGCTAAATCTAGCCTTTCCCAATGGTTCGCAATCAAATGCCACATGCAACCAAGTATCCAAAGGACTGGAAATGCAGCGGCGTTATGGTCGTCGGAAATCGAAGCCGTAAAGAGCACCAAAAAACCACTTGAAACAACTGACAACGATCTGATTCGGGCAGTCTGAGCGGCGAGTGCTACGGCAAACGCCGTCGTCCCAAACGTGCTTAACAACACGATTTCAAATACGGTGGCAGATCCCGCGTAACGTGACGCCAAAGCGAATATGGCTGGAGCGATCGCAAGAATCACACAAGGGGCACGAAACAGTAATCGTAAGGCTCGATGATCTAGCACTGGCTTTGGGACGAATAAAACCAAAGCCGCACAGGCGAGGATCGTCGTTATTTCAGAAAAGAGCCATCGGTGTGACTCCACTGAATAACGAAGCGGCAATATTGATGCCAGCGAGATTGTTGCGAGGCCAGCACTTTCTAATTGCTTACGCGACCAAGTTTCCATCTCGCACCTCCGACCACAGTGATTTGAGCGGCGATGCTAACGAGCCTGCTCGATCAATGACTCGATGGGCCTGATGCCGAGGCGATCTAGACTGAGCATTGGGTTCGCTGACGAATACTGACACTGAACCCTGATGATTAGACGAAACGGTGATGTTCGTTACCGCGGTCGATCGTGACGGCAGCTCAGATTCGTCCACTCCATCTAAACCAATCAACGCAAAGGCATTCATCATTTGCGCAAGTCCGTCAACGCCCCGACGAACTCGGATGCGTTGCCTACCTAACTGCAGCACCAATGAATGCGGCGACTCATGAAGGTTTGCAGCAATACTTGCAGCGACCCTAACCCTATCGGAGAGTGCGTCTTGATTGGGAACACCTGAGATATCAACGAATAATTCGACCGATTCACACCGAGGTCCACTACGCTGGGTAACCATGATCTCACCCGTCTTGGCAGTCGCTCTCCAATTCACGTCACGCAAACTGTCTCCATGTTGATATTCACGAATCCCTAAGGAGGCTTCGAAACGCCCCGCTCGCTCACCCTCTCCCGTCTCAGAATCATGACAGCTCACGAACGCCTTCCCGCCCGTGATCGGAAATACTTTCGGCCAAACGATCAAAGAACTAATCTCTTTGATCGTTTTCGTCGCGGTCCATATTCCAAACGGAAATGAGCAGGTAATCGCTACATCTCCATCCGGATATCGTCCCCTCAGTTCCGGACGCACGGTGAAGCAGTAGGTTGACGTTGCTTTCGCCTTCACAAAGGCGAGAGCGACTGTGGGAATCTTACTTTCCTGTGGAATGGAGGTTCGGTCCAGGTATCCTTCCACCGCCAGTCCCCATATCGGTAAAGGAAGTCGATTACGTACGAAAAGTCTTAAGTGACACGCCGCGTCCTCGTGACAGTGTTGATTTGTCGAAGACAGAGAACAGTGAACTCCACGAACTGCGATCGCCGGCCAAAGCATTCCGACCATGATCAAACAGGATAGAGACGCCGCTATCACCCAACCGACAGGGGAGACGTACTGTCCCACGATGAGGCTGACCAAAAAAGCAAGAATGAACCATCCGACAGGTTCTTTCAGCCAATAAACAAAACGATTCGCCCACGGACAGAAGTCTGTCATCAACAAACGAGTTGACCAGGCTGCGTCCGAGGGCCCAGCATGGACTTTATCCATGAGTGAGTTCCCGGTAAGACGAAAGAATAGAGGTTATATGCACCGCTAATTAAGCTTGCGGTGGACCTCTTACCGGGTTGCATCGAGCAAATGCTTCACAGGCCTTTGCGGCATTGATTGCGAAGACGCGATCGATGCTAAGCTCGTGCGTCAGAGAGCAGCAAGAATCCGTTACAAAAATGCAATCTTTGCTTGTGTAAACACTCTGACACAAATGACATGAATCTTTGTCATGGCCATTTGGATGCTGGTGCTTTTCGCCTGAATTCTGAGAATCGCGTTTGTTGGAAGTAGGCTGATCGTTGGCGTGATGATGATCGCAGCCAGCATGCTGATGAAAATGTGCGTCCTGGTGCTGATGTGCCAGCTCTTCCACCAAATGTGAGCAATGGTGATGCTCAGATTCTCCGATGCAGCCGAGGTGTACGAATCCCGCAACATTGCCCAATAGCAATGCAATGATGCATAGACTCGATATCATTCGCCGCATGCTCGACACGACAATACCTCAATCTGCCAAGATGACCGTCATTCACTCCGTACGACTCAGCCCAATGTATATTGAACTAATTGGTAAATGAAAGCACGTTTTTCCAATTCCGTGCGTTAAAGAGCCCTTTTTGCATTGAGTACAGGGTTCTTCACGAAAGACTCTTGGAGTCTTAAATGATTACTCCATATGATATGCGTCGGACCGAAGGGTATCTCCGTTTTCGGACCGAGCATCCCTAAGAGGCGTCAGCAACGCTGCCTTGCGACTTCCTCTGATTTTCAAGTGCCTGAAACAGTGCATGGGCTTCCTCAGGACAACTCGCCATGTTCATCGCACGCTTCAAGTATTGAGACGCTCGCTCAGTGTCGCCGGACTCGATCGCAAGAACCGCCAAGTTCTGATACGCGCCGGGAAGTTGGTAAAGATCACTGAAGATTCGAAGTGACTCTTTTTCATCTCCAGCGTAAAAAGCAAGGCATGCAGATGTCGATTTCAGACGCTCATCGCTCGGGAAATCAGACCGTCCTTGTTCCAAAACCTCGGCGGCTCGCCGGAATTGCTCGGCTCCAATGCAAGCCCATACGTAGTCGTTGATCGTACTGGCATCCATCTCTTTTTTCCGAGAATGCGAATGGTATCGTTCAATCGCATTCTCATATTCGCCCATTTCTGCGTGGAGATTGGCTATCTGTAGATCGAACGCTTCGCCGTTTTCAGAAAGGTGCTCAGCTCTCTCGTACAGCTTGACCGCCTCGGAATAATGCCCTTCGGCTGCGACAGATTGGGCGGTCTCGATGCATAACTCTCGACTGTTGCTACCACTCGGTCCGCTATCTACCTCGGCCAAGGGCTCGATGAGTAACGGATCATTCATTTGCTGGAATGAATGACACCCCAGCGTTGATATTCCGAGCAGCAGAGCGACACCGACATTCAATAGATGTTGCGACTTGCTCATCGTGGTTGTACCCATGATCCAAATGGCGCGTTTTGAGGGAGCTGCGAGCCAGCACGACCGCCGAGATTTGTACCCGATACTCCACGTCCGCCAAGCCCTTGCACCACCCCGGTTAACGGTATCGCGGGAGGGCGAGCTAGATGGACAGCCGTGGAAGTTGTACCAAGCTGTTCCAAAACAGCAGACGTTTCAGCAATTCGATTTTGATCCAAATCGGCATTCTCTGAGGGTTCAACGTAGAGTTGCTGACCCGAGAGTTCTCCTGAAGCTAACATCGACGCAAGCCTGTGCCTTGCAGAGTCAGATAAGTCCTTGGTTTTACCGATGAAATCAGCCTGGTATAGAAAATAACGATCCTGCTCAGCACTCAGGATTTGTCCTTCGAAAATCGCCTGTGATTTTCTTCCAGCGGGTTCCGGGATCGCGCCTTTCGGAATATTGGCGTGTTGATCTACATTCAGAATCCCATGTTTACCGACGCAGCCTGCACTTGTGCTCAGAACAAAGTAAAGCAAGTGAGTCAACACCGTAAATTTGATTCGATTCATTGAATTGCAATCGTTCGTGATTGTTACCTTAAGCCACTTCATCATCATCCCTCTCGGACTCCGCTAATCCTCTAATGGATTCGCGATAATCACAGGCGATGGGATGCCGGGCGACTCTTTTTTGTTCACGACGATCGCCTCATGAGGCTTCTTTCGATTCCTCGGCGTGAAGTGATAGGAAGGTCCTACCGAACCAATCATGAACTTGTCCATCGTGCAACGCTCACCCTGTTTCTGCCGAGCGTGATCCGTCCGAACCGAAGCTCGATATGAATTGGTGCGACGGCTCTCAAGCCGATTCGCAATGTAGAATTCGATGTCGGTTGGTTCGCTCACGTCATCACCGGGTAGTGCATATTCAGACACATCGTTTGCGGGAGCGACGAGATGGGGAGTCACCAGAATGACTAACTCCTGCTCGCCACCACTCGTTCGATTCATTCCACCGGTCGCACCAATAATTGGTAGATCACCCCAGAAAGGAACGCGGTCCGAACTCGCTCCATAATTTGTTTGAAGAAGTCCGGCGACTGCAATGGTCTGCCCGCTGCGCAGTTGAACGCTCGTTGAAAAGTTACGGCTGTTGAGTCCGGAGACTTGCGTCCCTCCACCGCCACCACCGGCGCCGAGTACTGCTCCTAAGGACTCGTCCCGCGTACTAACCTCGGCATTGAGTTGAAGCGTGATGATATCTCGATCGCGAATGATCGGCGTGAATTCGAGCGATACACCGAAGGGGATGAAGGTTACGCCCTGCAGGTTTTGAGCATTGCCGCCTGATGAAAGAATCGGAACTGGGAATCTACCCCCCGCTTGAAAATCAGCGGTCTGCCCGTTCATTGTGATGAGATTGGGTTCCGCTAAGGTCTTCGAAAGATTCATTCTGCGGAGCGCGTCAATCGCTAACCGCACCTGACCCATATCTAACGAAGCCAAAATATTTCCACTAATGCCGTTCGCCCCTGAAGTCCCCACAAGTGATTCAAAGACGGTAAATCCAGAGTTATCCGCTATGCCGAAATTCAAACCGATACTTCTTGCGGCGCTTCGGTTCACCTCCGCCACGGTAACCTTCAACATCACCTGCTGCTCGCCGGCGACTTCCAACTGATTGATGATGCCAGATCTCGCTAACGCAATGGGGTCCAAAACCTGCGACTTTTCCGAGACGATCCCATCAATCTGCCGTGCCTTCACATCGGCCTGAAAGTTTGTAATCTCACCGAGGCGTGGACGATCCTCTGCAATTGGAGCAGCGTTTGAACCTCGCTGTTCCCCCCGTGTTCCCATAAGCACTTGTAGGATCTGTGACATCTCCGCAATGCTTGGCGTCTGTCCTCGGACGATCATGCGGTCTTGAATCTGAGACAACTCAATGTGACTGTTCGGGAAAGCCAGATTTAAGTCCTCTTCAACTGCTTCAATTGGACGCGCCAGCAAAGGATCCTCGTAGACGCGAACTAAGTAGCTCACGGTGGTTTGCCCTGAGCGACTCGTAGCGTCGGGGAACCAGAAGACAAGCGTCGTCGAACCAGCCTTGAGTCCAGTCAGCGCAATTTCTCTGCCGCTTTGCTGGTCGATGATCTCGGTGCGGACCACATCATCATCGGGAACGTAAAGACGAAGCGGGACAGCGGCCAATTGCAAGATTTTTGGGCGTCCAAGGACTAGATTCAAAGGCATCTCTGCCTCGATAGCCCCCTGAATAAAACGTGAAGCTTTAAGGACCTGCTCATCACTAGGTGGAGAGAGAAGAAGTTCGTCAGGAAATCCAACCTGCATCGTCGCTTTTGGTCGAGCAACTTCCATACGTTCGTCCGGTGTCCGCTGAACCACCGTGATCTCTCCGCTCTCGTCCCCGCCGCCAGAGGCAGGTTGTTGTGCATCAACTCCATAGCTGCCAAGTAAACTGACAGACGCAAGAAGTAATGAGGCGATGAGCGATCTTGAATCCCGCACGAATCTAATCCTATCTTGCAAAATCGGACTTTGAGGAATTACCCCTATAACCGTTACAGATTCACATCGACACGATCAGCAATCGTTCTCGTTTAATTCTTGATAAATGGGAGATTATTTTGAAAGAAACTGCCTCTCAGAACCGGTTAAACACGGCCTGCTTATGAAGAACTAATGTGTGGAGCGAGTCCACGACGATAGCAATGCCCTTGTCTGATCAGACCTTTAGCAACCAAGTGGCGTTAGACAATGGTTCTGATGATCGATAGGACACCGCTGGAGATCGAAGCCCTAGTCCATCGCTCTCCTTAGCACCGGCATTTTTGCCAGTTCCGAAGAAGCTTCAGATGCTAGAGATAAATGCCCCTCCAAGACGAAATTGTATGCTTCCTCAGTGAGCAAATCTAACGCCACTTTGGCTTGGTGAAGATGCGGGCTAGCGTTTACTACCTTCCCGCTCGCGTTGCTATCAACTTCCCGTAAAGCAAAACCGAGGACGTAGTGCATCCCATCAAGAGTTCCCAAGAGCGGAAGGTAGCCGGACGGAATGGTATTGGGATTGTCGACTTCATCACCAAGCAGAACCGACGTCCCGAGGTTGTACGCGGGGTTCGTGATTTCAAAGATCTCGGATCCACCAGGGAATTTTGCGAATGATAGGGCAGGATAGACCAGTGGATCAGTGCTTGTCCCGATGTTGACAATGGGTTGTTGCTGGCTAATCGCGGTCGCTCGAACGGTAACTCCATCCTGACGGATATCAAAGCCACCATCGGAATGAACAAAGGGTAGCAGTCGCCCGAGAAGCATTGGTGAACCGGTACCGCTCGAACTAACACCCACCTGCCGATCAAGGGAATTCGCGATTCCAACGCGGTTCGGTGTACGGCGGAGTCGTACCAAGAACGCATCGCCATCGACCGTCACGTCGAAGTCATCGCGTTGATATTGCGAATTCTCGGTGTGTGAGGTTGAGTCTTCGAGAAAATCTCCAATAACAAGGTCACCGTGGATGGCATTGGATTCGTTGAGTTCTGGCAGAGGACGGTAAAGGTATTGTGTTCGAGTCTCAAATAAGTCCTGCGAGCCATTACCGTTTCCGAGAACCGTTCCCTGATCCGATGTGACCGAAACCAAGGAGTGCTCGATTCCGGCGTTCAGAGTAGTCGGATTTGCACTTGGATCAAGGTTGTCATCAAAGATGTTACCAATCAAGATTTTTGCATTATTGCGACCTGCGCTGTTGAGTTTTCTCCCACCCTCCAGTGCTCCTGCATTCACCGCCGCCTGCATGGATCGGCGTGATAAAAGCACAAAGCCATAGTCGAGTGTTAATGCCAGCACCCCAAGTACAGCAAGCAGCATGAGCAAAAATAAGATTAGGACCTGCCCCTCACGCCCGGGCATTCTACTGTGAGTCATGAGAAAAGACCTCGCGCCGATAGATTGCTTGCACCGACATGACTTTCCGATAAGGCCTCACGACTCTTGTGAGGGCTTCGATTTCACCGAGCCCGTAAAGTCCCGCCTGAGGATTGGATCCCGGTTGTCCACTGGCCTGTGAAACGCGAGCAGAAGGCGTAACGATACTGTAGCAACCTGTCGTGGCTCCTGATTTGAGTTGCGTGTCATTGGCAATCACGATCACATTACCCCCGACTTGACTGCTGACACCGCCGCCATTGGACTGAGTCGTTCGATTGATCAATGTTGTCGACTGAGCAGGGTAATTAATCCTCAACGCCACCATCCCAGCCTGAAAAGAACTCAATGTCGCTGATTGGTCAGAGTTGAGTGCATAGGGTCCCACATTCGGAGTGCTTGAATCCTCGTCATGATCCACCATGATCTCCTCAATTGGGGCAACCCACTCACAAATCGTTTCACCAGCGGTTGCAATCGTCGAAGGAACAGCATCTGGATTCGAGTTAGCAGCGGCACTGGAACGATACTCCACGATTGGGATCAAAACCGTTTCCTCACCCGCACTGTTTTGCACAATCGTTCCCGGATAGCGAGTCATCCCGTTATCGCGAACCATGACCTGCACCAACAAACGATTCAGCAGAGGTAGTGAATCCGCAAACTTCTGGAAGTCCCCGTTGAAGTTTGTACCTGCTGCCCACTCACTGTCATGGATAACCAAGTATTGCTCGTCATAGATCTGCGCCTTGAAATCACTATCAAGAGAAACCAGATCGTCCGCATCACAGTTCTGGATTCTCCCCAAACCAAGTTGATGGTTAACTGGAAATGCAGTTCTCGAGATTTCTTGCGCTGCAACATCAACCGCTTGCTGTAGAACATTCGCTTGATAGAAGAATAGCCCGATGCTAACGGTTGCACCAATAACAATAATCAACAGCGGTATCAGTATTGCAAACTCCAACAACGCTTGTCCGTTACGTTTGCAACCATTTGTTTTCCCGGATTGCTTCAAGGGTAGAGTCAATAAACCATTGCGGATTAAATCTTGATCTTCACCATTGTTCCCACTTCCAAATGGATTCCACCAGAGGGGATTTCGAGAACCATCGCGGCATTTTGCTTCGGCAGAATTATCCGTCGCGGGCCCACAGCCAAACGACGATCTACGATTTTGTATTCTTTGTCGATGAAATAAATATCGATGTTTACCCGCATAAACATCGTGTGCACGGAGCAGCAAGGTTTTAACAAAATCCCAAATCCGGAGGCAAATTCCCGGCGAAACATCAGGCCAACGAATCGACTCCAGAGAGTATCCGCGACCACCAGTTCTGGCACCAAAACGAGGTCCGTTTGTAGTTCGAGCAGTTGCATGACTCATTGTCCCGAAACCCCTCTCAAGGTCTGACCCAGCATCCCAAAAGCCTCAAAAAGAAGTGGCCCGATCAGAACGATAAAAATTCCCGGCAAGAAACCGATGACCATTGGCAGGACGAGGAGTGTTGGAATTGCCATGGCTGCCGCTCTCGCTTTCTCTTGACGACGCTTCCTTATCTCAATCGCCTGTGTTTTCAGCGTCTCACTCATTGCAGACCCCATCATCTCAGCCTGCAAAACTGCTGAGAGGAACGCATTGAATGTTGGTATTTGCACACGACGCATCAAATGTTTGAGCGCATTGACTCTTGATTGCCCCGCCAGAAGCTCAATTTGAAAAATACGAAACTCGTTCACGAGTGGGCGTTTTTCATCTGCTGCACCTAAAATCTGATCCAAGGCAGAATCAAATCCAATTCCAGCCTGCGCCAAAGTGTTC
>JAKMEW010000033.1 GCA_022425745.1 Rubripirellula sp. | reverse complement strand
ACTCTACAACAAGTCATGGATGATCTCGGTCGACATGGCGCGCGAGTTGGAGCCTTTCTCTGCGCCGAGACAGGTTCAGAATCGGGACAACAACTCGCCGACCTACTGGATTCAAACCACGAATCATTCGTCGGAGTAGCGTTCAATCCGGGGCAACTCATCATCAATCGTTTCTCAGCGTCCGAAGCGATCGATGCTCTGGGAGATCGCATTCAAATCGTCCATGCCTTAGATGGCGTGCTCGATCTCGCTGCGGGTCGAGGAATTGCGGTTCCGTTGGGACTCGGCTCAGCGGACTTTCCGGAACTACTTGGTAAACTCGAAGATCACAAATATCGCGGAAAATTCGTTGTCGGTCGGAACGACTCGAAACCCGAAGAACTCGTTGATGCGGTTCGCTACCTGCGAGAACTGTAACAACTAAAGACTGAC
The DNA here is from genome assembly GCA_022425745.1 of Rubripirellula sp. Taxonomy (GTDB): domain Bacteria; phylum Planctomycetota; class Planctomycetia; order Pirellulales; family Pirellulaceae; genus Rubripirellula. The sequence goes on along the minus strand of JAKMEW010000033.1, from coordinate 9,007 downwards.
CGAAAAGTTGAAGCACACAGACATTGGTCACTCAGAACCTACCAACGCGAGGGTGTTTCGGTTGATCACGAAAATCGCCCCAAACCAAAACGATCACCCCAAACGACCACTCTGGACCAATAAACCTTGGACCAATCAGTCTTCGCTCGGCTCACCGCCGAGTTGGGCAAGAACTTGGAGGACGCCATTGAGGTGTGCCAATCGCGGTCCAAATCGGTCCACGAACTCGTTTAGCATGTAGTCGCCCTCGAGTAAGTATTCTTGGCTGTCCTCGATCTCGTCAGTCATTGAATCGAGAAATTGAGTCTGAACTCGGCTGAGCGTTTCCGCAGCACGACGACATGATCGAGCTAGGTCAGGATTCGCGTTCTTCCACTGTTGTAGTTCTGTGGCACGCTGCTTATTGGCAGCTACCTGTTGATGCAGCAGTTCTTCGAGCAAAAGATTTTGCTGCTTTTGACCCTCAACAAGCTGACGCAATAGATCCCCAGCATTTGTTTCTGCTGACACCTTTCCGCTTTTAGAATCGGCTGAAACATCGATTCGAAACATGGGAGAGACAGGCTCGTGTTCGTAAGACATAAGAAAGGATCCGCCTGATTAACTCGTATGATAATGACTCTCGAATAAAAACGTGCTGATCGTCGTGTCCGAAAGGATTCTCACAGCACCGCCCGAGTATAACTCGATCATTTGTCGGGTGTTTGCAAAATGAGGCGGCCGAGGTTTTTTTCTGCACTCTTGAGTCAAAAAAGCTGACATAAACAAGACTTTTTGACTTGTCTTCCCTGTTCGAACAATTAGCACTACGACCGCTAAAGTTTCCCCAGACCATTCGCCGAAATACCTGCTACGGTGCACAGTGAAAAGGGTGCGTGTAGACGGCTTTCGGTTTCACGACGTGAAACTCACCCTCGGCACCCTACCTCCTCCGAACAACGGGCAAATATTGGTTTATGGCGAAGGCTGCTGAAACTCTCGGATATTACACCGTGATAGAGGACCAAGACACTGGATGGACAGGAGGCCTGCTCCTGCTTAACCAAGCGGGTCGTCCGCTGGAGTTTCAATGCACACTCCCAGTCAGGCCGAGCCGCGCACACGAGATCCTGTTCGGAGCAACCCTACGCGAGCATGTCATCAGCGAGGTCATCGGCAAGTTGCTGATTGACAGGTGTCGTAATCCAATTTCCATGCTTTGCTGCGACATGCACGAAGCGGTCGCGTTATCGAAGGATTGCTCTTTTCCTGTCATCTTCCATGATGAATCGCAGCAAGAGCACGATGAGGCGTTTGAACGTTTTTCCAAGCCGAGAAACGAGCGTTCAACCAACAATCGCGAGCCCTCATCCTCCCATTCTCTACCGTCATTGCTTCACCGGCACCGTTCAGACGCGTCGTCTTCACATGCGCCGGAGCCCTCCTCGTTGATGATCGAAGTGTCGGGAGCACCTTTTCGAATCGCTTCGAGCGATCGAGTCAAAGTCGAGTCAATTGTTGCCGGACTTGGGGACTTACCAGACGGAGCCGAACCATTCGAACGTATTCGCGAAGCCATCAAGGAAGCACAATCTCAAATCTCCCGTGCAGCAACGAGCCGTCCAGCAACGAGCCGTCCAGCATCCGCCGCCTAGCCAACTCGATTGGACCGAGTCCAACTCCAGCAGGAAGACAACATGTGGAACCGTCAATCGGGTCCGACTCCAAATCGCGTCACCGGCTCCCAAACCAGTCTCCGAAGTGGTTATCCCAACGCCATCGACAAGCCTTCGGACAGTGGGCGATCACTAACAGCGGTACTGGATCCAGCGATCAGTGGGGTTCTTGATTTAACCACTGATGTAATGCCGCTCGATTTTGAAGATCTCCAGGCAAAGTCGCTTCCCATACGCGTCTCACCCATCAAGACGACGGCAAACGGATTTGTCTTTCCTGAATCCAAACAGACTCTCCCTCCCAAAATACCGAACGCGGCTAGCAAGCCTCAAAAACGTCCAAGTATCGACCCATCGAAGCGACACCGAATTCAACCTCCGAAAGACATTGTCAAACTACAAGACCGGCTCTATTACCTTCTTCAACCACCACTCGACCTACTTGTTGGAAGCGGACAGCTAAATTTCCCTTTTGATCCGTTTCCCTATCAGCTCGATGGAATCGCGTTCCTCTTTCCCCGGTACGCTGCAGTCCTCGCTGACGAAATGGGCCTCGGCAAGACGATGCAAGCGATCAGCACGATCCGGTTGTTGCTGTGCAGTGGCGAGGTTCGTAGCGTTTTGCTGGTTTGCCCGAAACCGCTGGTCACTAATTGGCTGAGGGAATTCAGCGTTTGGGCCCCGGAAATCCCGATTGCAGCGATCGAGGGAAATGCGGCGAAGAGAGAATTCCAGTGGAAGTCACCTGAAATCCCCGTGAAGGTCGCAAACTATGAATTGCTGATGAGGGACAAAGAAACGGTCCTTGATAGTGGACTGCACTTCGATCTCGTTACACTCGACGAAGCACAAAGAATCAAAAATCGAAATAGCACAACCAGCGAAATCATTCGTGCGATTCCGCGGACTCGATCTTGGGCGTTGACTGGAACACCCGTTGAAAATTCCCCCGATGATCTCGTCGGAATCTTTGATTATCTGTCACCGGGTTATCTAAAAACCGGGATGCCGATGGCGGAAATGGCTAACGCTTCACGCGATTACATCATTCGACGCACCAAGGATATGGTGATGGATGATATGCCCCCCAAGTTGTACCGCGACGCCGAGCTCGATCTAACTCCTGAACAATGGGCCACCTATCAGTCTGCGGAAAGCGAGGGCGTGATCCAGCTCGAAGAACTCGATCAAGAATTAACCATCCAACATGTCTTCGAGTTGGTCTTACGACTCAAACAGATCTGCAATTTTGACCCAGCGACGGGATCGAGCATCAAACTTGAACGATTGGTCGCTGATATGGAAGAAGTTGCGGCCAGCGGTAAGAAAGCAATCGTTTTCAGTCAGTGGGTACACAGCATCCACAAAATGCTACCGGCCCTCAAGCGATTCGGTCCCCTAGAATACCATGGCAAAGTACCGCATCGAAAACGCGATTCGATCATCGACCAATTCAAGCATGACCCTAACTGCAGCGTTATCTTGATGAGCTACGGGGCAGGCAGCGTCGGACTTAATTTGCAGTTCTGCGAATATGTGTTCCTGTTTGATCGTTGGTGGAACCCAGCGATCGAAGACCAAGCAATCAACCGAGCCCATCGGATTGGTGCGAAGGGTGCCGTCACCGTAACTCGAATGTTGGCAATGAACACCATCGAGCAGCGCATCGCGACCGTCTTGGATCAAAAACGAGAAATGTTCGACACGCTTTTCTCCGATCAGGGTGGCCCAACCTCCGGTGGTGGGCTGACGCGAGACGAGATCTTTGGACTATTCGACCTTCGTGCACCCGGCGGAAAGAAGGTTGCCTGAAACACAAAACAGAAGCACCGCCGCTCAGGGAGGGTGGCTTGCGACGGTGCTTCTGCTTGAAATAGATGGTGCGATTTCTTGATCAAAACCTTGGCTTGTTCGAAGCAACTGGGGCAAATTTAGATTGCAGCCGTTGACCTGACGAGAGGTTGCACCTGCCGCCAAGCCCTATCTGACATAGACCGGAACATAGACCACCGGTCGGCTATAGCGTGATGACATCATCGGGATCGCATTCCAACGAGGTCGCAGTGGGCTGTAGCCGCTACGGATTTGGTGTTGAAGTCTAAGGGCACGAAGTCGAGCCAATTCTTCGGCTCGCTGGCGACGCAGTTCCTGCAGACTCGGTTGAGATGCTTCCATCGAGTCGACCGCGCCAAGGTCACTTGGTGAAGGCACCTCGCGTGTTTCCACCAACGCACTTTCCAGCTGATAGGGGCTCGATTCCATAATCTTCAGAAAGGAACCCGAAGAATCACTCGCGTCAGTTTCGGCCGACGCCTCAATCAACTGCTCAACGGACTCCGCAGAAGCATGCAGTACCTCAATAACCTCTTGCAATTCCTCCGACGGGCCATTCAAGGCATCTGTGTCATCCACCGAGGCTTCACCAACGGAATCAAAGCTCACGCCCTTTGAATCTGCTGTCTCCTCTGTCTCAATCACGTCAGAAACGCCTACAGCCTGTTGATCGGACTGCGAAACGGCCTCCACTGATGCTTCTTCGGTCGGTATCTCTTCCACTGCACCTTCATCCACGCTGTCACTCGCTTCTGAAGTCGTCTCGGCAGGCGAGACCAATTGTGCGTCATCAACAACTGCCTCGCTTGGCTCGACAGCAACTCCTTGCTCAGGTGCGTCAGTCTGCTGGGATGCCTGAGTCCGCTCGACTGGCTCACTCAGCCCGGCTTGCTCGTTATGACCTGCCTGCTCGTTCTGACCTGCCTGCTCGCTTTGCCCCGGCTGCTCATGCTGCCGCACTTCCGATCCGCTGATCACTACCGCTCGACCGATGGTCACTTCAACCGGCTCTGCAGACCTTCGCAACTCCGACGTAAACTCGTCGCCGCGAACTGCGGTCATAGGCCCCAACGTCAAAGCAGCAGCAAGGAGAAAAAGTGAAAATCCCCGCGAAAAGACGTCGCAAATCGTCCGTTTATCAGTGGGTAAGATTCCGCACATTGATGAAACTCGAATAGAAGTTTTCGAATAGAAGTTACAGATAAAAGACAAAACTCAAACGCCGCCGTTTCGCACTTGTGAAAGGGCAATCACTGGCTCACGCGAAAGGTGAATGCCCAACGAAACCGAACCGGGAAAACGAGAAACGGCGACCTACTCGACTCATTGGCAAGCAGTCATTTGGCCTCGCAAGAGTTGATCGGACCCGCAGCCTGAAAACTCGACCACCATCGTCAAAACTTGCCCAGTTCGTTTTTTTTAAGGGTGGGAAAGTGTCGATTATTTGGATGGAGCCACGCGGTGTTGAATTATTTCAACACCATCGGCGATCAGTCCCCCGCTGGATTTTCAACGATGGCATCATTAGATTAGAGTCTACGTGTCGTTTTAACCGCCTCGTCAAAAGCGTTGGCGATTAGCGACGCTTGCCCGTCTGAGATCTTTTCATCGATGACTTTTGTCTCGTCATGGATCAGGTGTCAGACGTTGAAACTTCGCACAGAAACATTTCTTTACCCACTTCCATGGAGTTGACTCCCAGTGAAGACTTTCCTGACTAGCCTGATGGCTGTTGCAGCCTTGGCCATTGTTACCGTGATCGCCGGATGTGCACCTGCTGCACCTACCGCAGACGATCTTAACCTAGACACCGCAACCTCTTCCGAAGACTCTGGCGCTGCAGCCGGCGATTCGGAAGCCAGCTCCAACACCACCGCGACTGCGGAAACTCCAGCTGTTGAAACTCCAGCTGAGGAAACCGCCGCGGAAGAAGCACCTGCAGAAGAAGCACCTGCAGAAGAAGCAGCAACCGAGGCACCAGCCGAAGAAGCTGCAGCCGAAGAGGCTCCTGCTGCCGAAGAGGCTCCTGCGGAGGAAGCACCAGCTGCGGAAGCTGCCGCTGAGTAATTCAGTCACAAACACGATTGAAATCATTGAGAGAGACGTCACAAAAGGTGACGTCTCTTTTTTTATGCAATGAAATGATCCTCCAGACCACACAAATCCGTAAGACGAAAACCGCTGCAGAAGTCTATCTGTAGAAGTCTAACGGTTCTGCTACAAAAAACTCCCGCATCCACCAGGGGACGCGGGAGATGAATTTGAGATTGAAGTCGCCGTAACCCATTCCTTTGATAAGCCGTCCCCCATTACTTGGGCAACTGGTTACCTCGGTAACAGATCACCTAGGCAACTGGCTTTTTCATGAATTCGGTTTCGGCTGCGATGTCACTACCATCTGGAGTCTCATCGTTATCCACCTGGAACCATTCTTCCTTGAACTGCAGGTAGCCCCCCTCACCTTTTGCGGCACGCTTCAATGCCACATTGGTTCCGAGTGCGATCACCGCGTCGCCCATTGCGACCTCTGGGTAGCAGCGTGGGTGGTTTTCTTTATCTGGGTTTCGAATGCAGTAGGCCCAGTGTTCGATTTCCTCGCGATAGCCCCGCGAAACGGGGCCTGAATCAGCAGCCTGAGCAACCGGTGCGGCATAATCGCCACTTGCACTTGTGTCTAACGCAAACCCACCTGCTTGCTTTGCAACACCAACTTTGCTGCTCGTGTCGCTGTTGCGGTAGAGAAGCACGTCGGTCTCTTTATCGAGGATCAGCGTGCCCTTTGAACCAAGCACAACCTCGCCCCAACCACCGAAACCGTTCCCGTTGATCGAAGAATAGGTCACAACGACTTTCTTATTCGGGTCGGTGTCGTATCCTGGAACCGGACCGACTCGATCCATTTGCTTCGTCGAATCGTTCCGAACACTCTCGGGATAGTTTTCGACACGGTCGTAGTAACCGACATCGAATGTCTTGGAATATTCTGGGCCTGGGAATTCGAACATGCAGTAAACGTGGTCACCTGCATCACGGTCGACAGGCATGATGTGCCGTCCCCCGACCGCATGCACGCTCAAAGGGTGTACCTTCTTGCCGTCATCCCGCAGGGAGCTAAGAAAAATACTTACCGCGTCAAGCTGGTGTGAGCCAAGCTCGGCCATGAGGCCTGCCCCGGTTCTCTCGAATAATCGCCAGCGGTGCAGTTCATCCATCGCCGAGAACATTTTGTTACCGACAGAGAAGTCTTGGTAGCCAAAGTCTTTGGGATCGATGGCCTTGTCGGCGTCCCAAGCATTGAAGAGCGCCAGTTCTTCTTGCAGGCGAACGATATCGTCTGGATTGGTTGCCGACTTCAAGGCATTTTCGCGGTAGCGAATGTCGCCCGCGATCCGATCAAACATCTTGCCGTTGGAATCTTTTTCACCTCCGGGAATCGGCATCTTCCAACTGTCACCGCCAGGCAAGTTGCCACGATGCCACTGTGCGCGGATGTGGTGCAGTTGCCCGAGAAGACCCCAGCGGATGAGGTTCACGGCATTCTGGTACTTCACGTTGTAATGACGCTGGTGCCCGGTCGCGAGGTGAATCGGGTTGCCGTTGGTATCCCGCATTGAGGCGGCCATTCGCGACATGACCTTACATTGAGCGACGTTGTGGGCCATCAGCTTCTCAGTCAGGACATGCAGCCCTTTCTGCATCGCTTGGGCCGCCACTGAAGCGTGCAGCCAAAGCGGAAGGGCGATGATCACGGCCTCGATGTCTGGATCATCCAAGCAAGCCATAATCCCCCCATTGGTGGCATCGTAAACCTTGACGTTACGCCTTGCTTCCGCCTCGTCCTTATAACCGGCAACCCTAATCAGACCGGGGCGACGACCGAGAGCCGAGGGACTCGACCAGTCACCGTGAAAAGCACGATGTTGACCAAAGGGTCGGATATCGCAAATGGCTTTGACGTCAACGTATTCGGGGTTACATCCACCGATCAGGACATTTCCCTCGTCCCCGGTTCCAATAACCGCGACACGAACGGGGTCGTTGACCTTGCCGTATCCAAAGTACATTGCACCGAGCCCAGCGCCGCTGACCGCACCGGCAGAAACGATTCCACGCAAAAAATCTCTGCGGTTCACGTCATAGTAGCTACCCACTGCAGAGTAGTAATTGTGCTTACCCACTTCGCGTTGTTCGCTGGATAACTTATCCACCATGGTTCTTTATCTCGTCTAAATTGAAGTGTGCTGTCTTGTTTGGAAGATGAAATGTGTCTGGTTAAGCGGCAGAATTCTCTGGACTGGAAACCCGCCGAATGAATAGCTGAATGAAGTAATCGAGGCCGGCAAAACGACCTGCCGCAGTCCCCGCCAACACGAGGCAAGCCATCGATTCTATTAACTGGTAATAATTTGAGCTCGGGCCAGAAGTTGGCGGTAGCTGACTCAAAAACACTGAACCGAGAAAACCGGCCGCAGCCAACGCCGCAACAGGAGTAAAAAGCCCCAGCAGCAGACAAAGTCCGATCGCTATATCGAAATACGGAACAATCCGATCGATTTGGCTGGTATCCATCAATGCAGTTCTTGGCTTAATCATCGTGAGATAACCGGAAGCCATTGCCTGCTCCCGAGTTGCAACCCGATTCTGATCGGCTTCATAGTTCGCCCAAATTTTGTCAATCTCGTTCAGTGCGGCAGCACCCTTGCTCTGCCAATCGCGAATCAGTGTTCCGCGTTGCCCCCCCAAGCTTCCAACACCTGCAGGAATATCGTTCACCGAGGTCTTCTCGGAGATTCCTTTCATCCAATCTCGTCCCTTTTCAAACTCCTCAAGATCCGAAGCATTCGACTCCAATACCCAGTCGTAGAGCTCAACCGCACGAGCATAGTTATTCTGTGCTTCCGATTTCTGAGCTTCTGAAAATCCGTAATGGGTGGCTGCCTGCTCGCGGAACTGAGCGAAGCGGATCATGATTGCTTTCGGAGTCAGACGGTAACTTCCGTCCCAATCCCAAACCATCCCGCGATAATGCTCAGCGAAAGGCCCGTTGGCGTTGGCAAAAAACGGCTTTGCTGACCATTTGCCAGAGATCCGTTTGTCGGTCCCCTCGGTGTAAAAATGAAATCCAATGGTCATCCGAAGTAGGACGAGCATGGTTGCGCCGAGAATGCCGAGAAGACGGGGTGAAAATCCCCAGCCAACACAGAGACGAACGGGTATGAGTAGCAATTTGAGCACGGAGATGATGTCCGGGGATCAGAGAAACTACGGTGCGAAGACCAATGATGATTTGGGGCTTCGCCACAGGGGGCGAATCTTACCGTAGCTTACACGAAACAGGGCCGATTACGCCACTACGCTCCCCCAACTTCGTCCAACTTCATCCCTCTTTGGTTGGAAAAACCGTCAAACGCCACCGTCTGATACTGATACGAAAGCAATTCAGCCTTCATTCCGGTCCAGCCTCCTCATACTCCCTCCTCATACTCCCTCCTCATACACCCTCCTCATACTCCATCCAC
>JAKMEW010000500.1 GCA_022425745.1 Rubripirellula sp. | reverse complement strand
AAAGAGCAGTTTCTGAATCCCGGCCAAAGTCGCGTTGAACGGAGTTGTGGCAGTGACGCCAAAGGCAAGAGGGAAACGTGTTGGGTGGACTTTGAATCCTGAACTTGCGAGGAGCTTGAACCAAGTTTTCGGCAACATGCCATGCCAAAAACGTGGAGCATAAAACGGATAACTATGAAAACCTCGGTTGGACTTGGACTTCGCCTTGATTTGATTTGCCTCCGCCTTTTCCGGTGATCCGGATTGCTCCCTAGAGGGTAGACTGCCCGTTGGGTCGGCATGTTGGCTGTGAGATTGTTCTTCCATCAATTCAAATCAAATGAGAAAGCAGTTGAAACCGGTACCCGAAAAGCATTGCAACAAGATAATTTAACCCCTGCACTGAACAAATTAGTTTAAGAAATCAACGAAAAATCGGCGACCTCTGTAGCTCACTATCAGCGACCCGTGCAGCAGGATATCTTGCCCGAGCCCACGGTATTGGAAAAATCGGACACTTTTCATTCTCCGGAATACGTTAAAACACTGCTAGCCAACACGAACCTCCCGGTGAAATGCGATATGTGCAGCACAACGCCCCCCCCAAAAGAAGAATTGTCCATTGCGGATCTACAAAAACATATCCACAAAATGTACTTCGAAAAGGATGTCCTCCGAGGAGTGGACGGTACCTTCATGTGGCTGATGGAGGAAATTGGTGAATTAGCTGCTGCGCTTCGAGGTGATGACCGAGAGAATCTTGCAGAGGAATTTGCCGACGTGATTGCATGGCTCGCCACCATTGCCAATGTCGCAAACATTGACCTCAATGCAGCCCTAATCGCCAAGTATGGAAACGGCTGCCCAGGTTGCTCCCGGCTAGAATGTATTTGCCCGAGCTCTGAAAAACCTTAGGTAGTTCATACCCTCTTCATTCTTACGCGATTGACGAAACCACATTTGGCATGTTCATAACTTCCGATTGGTCACCGAATTTAAAATCGACCGCTGGAACGCACGCGAGGTATTTGGGACGTGTTCTTTCCATATTTCTAGCCGCAATTACTCTCATCGACCCTGCTTATACGGAGGGTATGGAAAGCAATACAAATGAACTGAAGAAGTCGATTCAGCTCACGAGTCCAGAAAGCACAGAGGACACCAATGGCTTATCAGTTGGTATCAATGGCCTGTACCGAGTTGGGCACTGGACCGGCATTCGCCACGTCAACCATCGCCCTATCGAATCGATACGAACTAGGGATGGTGATGGAATGGAGGCCCGTTACGAACAGACCCTCCAAGAGAAGGACACTCAATGGGCTTATGTAATCCCAGGCACTGAGGCGGCTCCCTTGATTGTGGAGACCGAAAGTGGAGAAACGATTTCAACACGTTTTCCCGAAAAAGGATCGCCCTCTCGCGGACCTGCAATGATCCCACTTTCAATGCCATGGATCGTGGCGATAGGAGATCCCCTTGGTCTTGATCGCCTCGGCGCCAATGATCTTCTTGATCGCGATGCGTCGATTGCTGTTTCGAAAATCAGCAATGCCGCCGGACTACCGGATTCTGAACTTGGCTATGACGGTGTTGACCTAGTGCTAATCGGAGGATCTGGGAGGGAAGTGCTACGAGACATGTCGACACACCAGCAGCATGCACTGGTAAGGTGGGTTCAAGCGGGAGGTCGCATTCTTTTAACCGCCGGAAAGTCATCAACCATGCTCTTTCAAGAATGCCCTTGGATAAAAGAGCTGATGCCACTCAAGGAAGTAAGAGTTGAACAACTTGATCCATCTTCAATTGAGACATTTACGTCTTCCCAAACACCGCTAGAACCTTTCGAGGGGCTTCGGTTACCTGCAGAACATGGAAGCACTTTGCTGCTGGGGAGAACATCGAGGCGAGAAAACACACCCATCGCCAAGAGATTTAATCTAGGAATTGGGGAAGTCATCGCGATTAGTGCTGACCTAGAGACCCCAATATTTTCGAAATGGCCAGAGCGAACAGATCTATTAACTCAGATCTTGGGACCAATTGTTCAACCAGACAACGAGTTAACCGGCTCCAAAAAACGTTCCACCGCCTACAACGATCTTGCAGGCCAACTAAGAACCACTCTTGACCAATTTGAAATTAAAAATGGATTTAGCTTCTCACTTCTATCAGTCATCATCCTTTTGTTCTTGGCACTTATTGGTCCTTTAGATTTTCTATTGCTTAATCGGCTACTAGGAAAACCCCTGCTCGGTTGGCTCTCGTTCCCGCTAATCGCAATTGCCGTCAGCGTTCTACTTGCGTATCAATCTCTTCCACTTGCTTATGATTACGCCTTGGGAGAATCCACCTTTAAAACGACCGCTGAACCCATTGTTAGTCGCTCAGATGCGATGGCGAATGAGATGACAGCGACTAATCCGACCGTTGAGTGGAATCGTTTCGAAGTGGTCGACATCGACACCACAACTCAATCTGGGACAGTGAAATCGATCCATTACTTCTACTGCCATGAAGCACAACTAACTAACCCGAACATATCTGGCGAACCATCATTGCTCGGGAAACTCGGCAACTCGAGCAACAAGGGCCTAACGACTCCATTCGGATACCCTGGTCCGTCATTTGGAGGGATTCAAATTGGCATTGAAGACAGTCGACTACCAACCTATTCAATCAGACTAACTCTGGATCACAACACCGGCGATCACTCATCTGTCCTTACTGCCGTTCCTATCGCCTCACGCAGCAGCAAAGGACTAAAATCAGAAATTCAATTCACACCCGCAGCACGCGACGTTGAACCAATTACGCGTCGCCCAGGAAGCGAGCTTCTCCAAGGAACACTAAAGAACCCTGTTGATATCGACATCCTCGACGGAATGCTCATCTATAGAAACTGGATCTACTTGCTGCCAACGCGATTTCCTGCCGGCAGTCAGATCGAGTCGCTTGACTCTCTGCGGCAAAAGAATTTCAGATGGCAGCTTTCAAGGCAAAAGGCATTAGAAAGCTCAAGCGAGACAGAACCTTGGGATCCGGCTGAAACCAGGAAGTTAAACAGAGTTGGTGAAATTGTTTTGTTTCACGAGGCCGCAGGCGGAACTCGCTACACCACGCTCAAAAATGGCCCGTTAGCAGATCTCGACTTATCCCATGTACTCTCCGATGACCGCTGTATTCTTCTAGGTCATTTGTCTCAGCCAGCTACAAAGCTACACCTTAATGATAATTCTGAAGCCGAGTTACCAGGACTTCGCGAAACATTCATGCGGGTCGTCTTACCCGTAGAAAGCCTCTCTCGTTAGTGTCGAATTGCCAACCGACCTATTTCGCCATTTTGTATTTTCTAAGCACTGAAATCCGACCGTGATTAAAACTGCCGACTTGACGAAAAAATATGGCGATGCGTTTGCCATTAAAAGCATCGACCTCAACCTAAACGCTGGCGACCTGTTTGGCTTCATTGGGCCTAACGGAGCAGGCAAGACCACCACCATGAGAATCATCGCGACTCTGCTTGAGCCCACTTGGGGCGAAGCTTATGTCTGCGATCATAGCGTCCATACTGCACCCAAGGAAATTCGCAGACTGGTCGGCTACATGCCCGATTTCTTCGGGGTTTACGAAGACATGACCGTCGTTGAATACCTTGAATTTTTTGCCGCTTCCTACCGCATCAAGGGTAATGCCAGACGCCAGCGAGTTAATGAGATGCTCGAGGTGGTTGATCTTGATTTCAAGAGAGACGCCTTCGCCAATACACTGTCCCGAGGACAGACACAGCGATTAGGCCTAGCCAGAACACTCCTGCACGATCCCCAAGTATTACTATTGGACGAACCCCTATCGGGACTTGACCCACGCGCTCGAATTGAAATGCGAAACCTGCTTCGAAAGCTAGGCCAGATGGGAAAGACGATCATTGTTAGTAGCCACATCCTGCCTGAACTGGCAGATGTCTGCAATAAAATTGGCATCATCGATAAGGGCGAATTGAAACAGAACGCAACAAAGACGGAAGTGATTCGGATGGTACGAGAGCATCTCGTCTTGGTCATTGAACCACAAATGAGTGATGATCTAAGCAAGATCTCTGATCTACTGGCGGAACAAACTTCGGTACAAGCCTGCGAACCAGGTGACAACTCTATTCGCGTAATCATGAAGTCAAATGTGGAAGACTACAGCCACCTAGCCAAGCTTCTCATTGATAACGGAATCGGGCTCAAGAAATTCAGCGAGGAAGAACTTGACCTCGAGAGCGCGTTCATGGCGTTGACAAAAGGCACGAGCAATCGAATGTAGCCCATCCGAATACAACAGGATCTTCAACCGCTTCGAGATCCAGTTGAGCGATTTGACAACTTGACAATCAAATGCTCGATCATGAATCGATCCAGCCAAGGACGACTGTGCGTTCCTTTGAGCCGCAAGTCCGCATCGAGCAACCATGCCAGTAATTGCTTTGCGCGATCACGCCTTAGCCCTCTCAGATGGCTTTTTGCTCTGGGTGTCTCGTGAGTGCGAAAGCCCGCACGGTCAAGTGCGTCCTCTTCTCGAATCTTTCGCCCCATTCTCTCGCTGTGATGAATAACGGCAGAAGCTACGCCTAGTCGCCTTAGTGACCATGCAATTTGCGGGAGCAGCGCGATCGGAGGCTGACCGCCACTCATCAATTTATCCAAGTGCTTCAATGCTTCCGCCGCATTGCCAGAAGCAATGGCTTCATTGATTTCCCAAACGGTTTTTCCCTGCCATCCGGTTACCACTTCACGAACTAAAGATTCATCGATCAGTCCGTTTGGCTCGCGATACAACGCCAACTTGGCAATCTCCGAATCCAACATACCCAGTTCCTCACCAAGCAGTTCAATCAACGCATTTGCAGCGTCCTTGCTTACTTGGACACGGTGCCTACCGGCCAAAAACGTGGTGATAAACTTTTGCCTCGAAGCGTAAGTAACACCACGTTTCTTATCGACCCCAGCGTGGCATTGAACCAACAGATGATGCTTGTCTATTGCCTTGTACAAGCGAGTATTTGAGGCCAAAGATTCAAATTCCAGAACCAGCCTTGTAGCAGCGGCGGGCCGAGCCACATAAGACTCAAGTTCAACTCGATTGTTGCTCTTGGGTGAAGACTCGTCCGAGGATTCGTCGGGAGATCGTTTTGCACTCACAAATGAGTCAGCATCACGAATCACGACCGTCTTCTTACCCTCGCCAAAATCAAACAGGGAAGCAGTCGTCAACTCGTCTTTCAGGTCGGACCATTGAGATGACTCACCACTTACTTGCATCACATCACCGTCGACGGTGAGTTTCTCCATCACCCAAGAACGCAACGATGCATCATTACCAACAACGGCAATAACATCTGGAAAGTGATTGCTCGACTGCTCGAGGAACTCAAATGCGTGATCGGTGGCCATGTCTAAAAGGTAACAAGGCGAGGTCAATCTCGCGAGCGGTAAACCTCGTAAGCCAACGGCTCCAAGAAAAGAAAAAGAGACACCGCAGTAAAGTCTGGCTTGCTAGAACTGATTCCGTGTTCGGTGCGCTGTGGCTTCTCGCTTCTCCCCAGCTGGCAGCCCCTTGGATAGTGGCTGAAACCCCCTAATTTTTGCTCGAGGCGCAAGCCCCTGCGTATCGATTGGTTGATCCAAAAAGTAAACACCGCGATTCCCAGCTTCATCGATCGCGTCAATTCTCAAATACAACTGTCGCGGTAGATTTGGATCTGCTGCCCAGATGTACTGCCCATCGTTTTTGAGCCCTCCAACAATGGTTGTCCACGGACCCTCAATCGAATCACTGAACGCGAGTGTGATCGGTCTCGCCGGCAAGTTGTGATCATCACATTGATAACTAATGACCAATGACCCCGTACGAGTCCCTTCTCCGTAACGGGCGCCCGTGATTTTGACTTGCGGCTTTTCGGTATCGACCACGACAACAATGTCTGGCAACTCCCCCGACTGGGGACGAGGACTTGCTAGGCC
>JAKMEW010000001.1 GCA_022425745.1 Rubripirellula sp. | reverse complement strand
CGCCCAGCTTCTTTTTCACCGGGAAGATCAGACAATCGCCGACAAAACTCCATTGCGTCTTCGATCGTCACCGTCTCAGCGGGATGCATCTCGCCGGGATAGGAGTTAGCGTGTTCTCCCATCACCTCGGCGTACTGCTGCTGTGTGACCTCGCACATCCCCATGTAGAGCGGCTGTGGGAGAAGGATCTGATTGGGAACCTTGGCTACTTCGTTTTCAATCTTGACCAAGGTTTCATTCGTCATCGCACCATCGGGTAGCACATTCATTGGCATCCCGATGGAGTTGGTGATATCAGATCGCGAAAAAACAACTGCCCACTCAGGATCAGGATTACCATCAGCTTTCGCCGCCTCGACATCACCTCGATCAGAGGAAGTCCCGAGAACACTGAGGCCCAACACGAGCAGTAGCAATAAGAGTCCACCGCCGATCACTAACCGACCGAATCGAGACCGAAATGCGGGAATGAATGAACCAGAATGATCAAGCGAATGAATCAGGGCTTCTAACTGATGAATCACCACCGAAGGGTCATGCAGGCGTTGATCCTGATCACTAGCGGTCATTTGTTGGATCAAGTCGCTCAGAGATTGAAGTAATGCATGATATTTTTTCCCGGACTGAGCCCCAAGGCAGTTTTCGATCAGGAATTCAAATACCTTACCCGTCCCGTACAGGTCGGTACCGGAACCGACTTTCCCAAGCTGCAATTGCTCGGGTGGCATGTATCCTGCGGTTCCCCTAAACACCTTGACCCCCGGCCGACTGGTGTCCTCTGAGGGCATTGCCAATCCGTAGTCAATCAACTTGGTCCTGCCGTCACCAAGCACCATCACGTTTGACGGCTTAATATCGAGATGCAGGTAGCCATTGTTATGTAGGTGCCCAACGGCTCTTGCCAAGCCAAGCATGACCTTGAGACCATCGACCAAGGTGAACGCTTTGCCCTGGGTTGCAAGCGACTTCAAGGAATCACCGTCCAGCAATTCCATGACGAGAAACAGATAACCGTCAAACTCCAACGCGTCAAAAGCACGCACCATGTTGGGATGATCTAACTGCCCAAGTGTTTCGATCTCTCGCAAGAAGTTTTCGTAAAAAACTTGGCTCTCTTGCTGATTTCGGCGGATGACCTTTACTGCCACTTCACGCTTGAGACGCGAGTGGGTTGCTCGGTAGACCTCCCCCATACCACCGGGCGCGATCAATCCATGCAATTCATACTGACCGAGCCGACAGGGGGTTGAGAAAAGTGCGGTCTGTTCAGCAAGTTGATTCGCCTGGTCACCGAGCCAAGATTCCAAATCGTTTGAACCAACTGCAACCTCATTGGCTAACTCTTTGCCTGCCTGATCGAGATCCTGCAGAGTTAACTTGGAGAGTCGCTTCTCGAAACTGCTGGTTTCCGTCAGGAATTTATTGACGGCATCTCGACAGCGTTCACAAAGGTCGAGATGTGCACCGAGCACCTTGGAATCATTAGCGGACGCACGACCCGCAGCCAGGCGTGAGATCTCGTTTTGCGATAGACAATCGGAAGAATCTTGCTTCATGACAAGCAAACAGCATCGAGACGTGATTAACGATGCGGAACCTACGTCAAGTTTTATTTCAATTCCAAAAGGACAAGTCGCTGCGTCAGGCGACAAGTCGGACGACAATTAGTTAATCGCAACGGCGTAACAGAAGAATTATTTGCGAAAACACAAACGATTATTCTGACTCTCTCGCGGCGTCGACAAAAAGCTTCCGAAGTCGCATTAACACCCTCGACTTTGCAACCCTGACCGCGGCAGTCGTGACCCCAAACTGTTCGGCAATCTCACTCGTGGGAACCTGCTCGACCACGCTCAGCCAAAACATCTGCCAAGTCTTTTCGGCCGTGGACTCGCGAATCAGGTGCAACGCCCTCGCCTCGAGTTCTCGCAAAGCAATTTCTTCGGCTGCCAGCTCGGCTGGATCACGCTGAGGGCGATTCTCCACATCCATCACCAAGCCCATCGGGGCGGTTTTTGACTTGGAGGCAAGGCGAAAGTAATCGGCGACTCTGCGGTTTACGATTGTCCGCAACCAGCCTCTGAAGCTCCCTTTTTCAAACTTGCGTCGGCGAAAATCACCTATTCCGACGAAAATAGACCTCAAAGCTTCCTGCAGCACATCGTCCTGCGCGGATTTGGGAACCTGCCGAGCATCAATCCAGTGTCTCAGCAGAGGGCTGTAGATGAAGACAAAGTCTTGCCAACGATTCGCTTTAGGCAGACGCAGCGCATGCACCATACTGGTCCGCGTGGACCACTGGGAGTGCTCAGCCGAGGCATGGCTGCGTGTCGGATCGCTTCCTACGTCGCTAATCAAGGTTGCAGAACGCTCTGAGAAATACCGGGGCAGGGGACGACATCTTCCAGCCGCCATCTTCTGATTGTAACGCCAACACGGACGCAATGTACCCACGCGACGACGTTTAGCAAGAATTTAACGCAGCCAGAACGTAGATCGGGTTGGCAATACAACGGGCGAAAGAGTTATTTTTCGATTGATCAATCTGGCTTTAGAGATCCAGCCTGCCCCAGCCGCTCGCTATCTCAAGAACGATCCAACCGATGGTCAATCAAAAAACACGGCCAAAAAACACGGCTGGCCGAAAACCTAGAATCGCTCCCGAGGATCGGTCAGACCATCTGCGAGACGCCTCAACGCCTCGGTCTCAATTTGACGCACTCGTTCTCGAGTTAAACCGAGCTCTTCGCCGATCTCTTTGAGTGTCCGAGGCTCATCTCCCTCAAGCCCAAATCGTAGCTTCAGCACCGTCGCCTCACGATCATCGAGGTCGTCGAGTAATTCCATCGCGTGGCATAAAATGTCGTGGTCAAGCATCTCCTCATCAGGAGCCTTAAGACGCTCGTCCTGAACCATCTCCCCAAGCGACCACCCGGACTCTGACTGGTCACTCTGGGGCGTGCTGTTGTTGATTCGAATTGCTTTACGAATGATGGGTAGCTTCTTTTTCGGCAATCCTAGAACCCGAGCCACCTCTTCGTTGGTTGGCGTCCGCCCCAGTTCCTCGCTCAAGCGTGCAGTGGCACGTCGCCATTTACTCAGCAACTCAACCATGTAAGCCGGGATACGAATGGTCTTTGCACTATTGATCAGTGAGCGTTTGATCGATTGCTTGATCCAATAACTCGCGTAGGTACTGAAGCGAGTGCCAACGGTAGGATCGAACCCCTCTACTGCACGAAGAAGACCTAGATTCCCCTCTTCGATTAGATCCTGCAGCCCCAACCCTTTACCGGTGTAACCTCGCGCAATGTTCACCACCAGCCGCAAATTGGCACGAACCATTCGGTCACGAGCGAGCACATCACCTTGACCGATCCGTGTAGCGAGTTCCAGCTCTTCTTTGGCGGTTAGGAGGGCGGTCTCATTAATCTCTCGCAGGTAGGTTTCCAGCGGAGACTGTGCTGAACGCTCTTTGCTTGACGAGGAAACTCGACTCTTAGAAGCCCTTGCGGGAACCGCAGAAGCTGAGCCCTGAGCAAGCTCCGCAGCTTGCGGTGATTCAATGGATGACATAACAACGATCACACAAATGCGACTCACCGAACTCCAGTCGCACACTCAACCAGATTTGGTCGACATCATGCGATTGGGAAGGTGCATGATGCCTATCTGGCGAGACGACTGAAAATCCCACAAGTCTGGAACGGATTGGGAACAATACAGTGCATCGGCGAGCATCGTGGCGAATCTGCAAAACCAGCGAAAAGAAGACGTTTGTACTCGTCGTTTGGTTTGTACCGCATGAAACAGATCCGCCTGCGTTCGGGATTCTCCGTTCCCGCCATCGACGTTCTTAGGAATGTTGACTCCAACAATCCACGAATGTGATAGAGTGAATTCTCAGACAGGATTTGCAGACACACTCCTCGATTGAAGTCCTAATTGAAGCTGCGGGGTAAAAGCTCGCCCAAATCCATCAGCCAACAAACCGTGAAATCATCAACCACCGAATTCTCTCTTCGCCCATGAATATGCTGATTGACAGCCATCATCACCTTTGGAACTACAGTGCCGAGCAGTACGGCTGGATCAACGACCAGATGCAAGTGCTGCGACAAAACTTTGGAACCGCTGAACTGAAACAAATCTCAGCAGATAATGGAGTCAATGGTTTCGTTTCGGTTCAAGCAAGACAGTCGCTCGAGGAAACCGATACTCTGCTCGATTTGGCTCGAGAAGAACCACTGATTCAGGGCGTGGTGGGATGGGTACCACTGTGTGCCACCGACCTCGTTGCAACCTTGGATCGCTATGCGGAAATGCCGCTGCTTAAAGGCGTGCGCCACGTCGTGCAAGATGAACCCGATGACCTATTCCTGCTTCGTGATGACTTCAATCGCGGGATCAGGATGCTGGCCAATCGAAATCTCGTGTATGACGTCCTGATCTATGGACGCCAACTGCCGGCGGCAATTGAATTTATTGAGATGCACCCCGACCAACCGATGGTTTTAGATCACATTGCCAAGCCGACCATCAAGAGAGAGGCTTTTGACAAAGATTGGCAAACCAGCTTTCTTGAACTCGCCCGACACGAAAACCTCTGCTGCAAGTTCTCAGGCGTTGTGACAGAAATCGTTGACGAACAGTGGGACATCGAAACCGTTCGCCCTTACTGGGAAACCGCACTGGAAGCATTTACTCCAAAGCGTCTTATGTTTGGGAGTGATTGGCCCGTCTGCCTTCTGCAAGCCGAATACAGCCGTTGGCTGGAAGTGGTGCAAGAACTTGCGAGTGGGCTCTCAAGCGACGAACAGCAGGATTTCTTTTCCAACAACGCGATTCGAGCCTATCAACTCGACGTAAACACTGCATCATAAACAACTCCTTAGTCATTTCCGTTCGACTCAAATCCAACCTTACGACCTAAATAAAGTCCATTACAGCAATGCGTGCGATTCAATTTTCTGACATCCAAACGATCCGATCCATTGATATCCCTGCACCTGCCGAACCCGGCCCGGGTCAAGCAGTCGTCAAAACGCATCGCATGGGAATTTGCGGGACGGATATCTCATGCTACCTCGGCAAGTTCCCCTTTTTCGACTTCCCCAGAATCCCCGGCCATGAACTGGGGGTTGAAGTGGTTGCGACCGGGGAGGGGGTTAGTAATGTGCAAGTCGGTGATCGCTGCAGCGTTGAACCGTACATGAACTGCGGTGAGTGCTACGCGTGCAAGCGTGGCGCGATTAACTGCTGTCAAGAACTGAAGGTGATCGGTGTGATGATGGACGGAGGGCTGTGTGATTCCTTCCTTATTCGAGCGGACAAACTACACCCCTCGCCCCAACTTACTTATGACCAACTTGCATTAGTGGAAACCCTGGCCATTGGCTGTCACGCCAACGATCGTGGTGCTCCCGCCAAGAACGATCACGCGTTGATCATCGGCATGGGGCCCATCGGCTTGGCAACTCTTGAATTCGCAAGACTGACCGACGCAAAAATCAGTGTCATGGACATGAATCCGGATCGACTTGAATTTGTCAAAGCCAATTACGGCATTGAAAACACAATTCTCTTTACCGGTGATGGATCAGAAGTGGACCAAATGCGGTCAATCACCGATGGCGGCATGTATCAGGTCGTGACCGATGCAACCGGTAACCAACACTCAATGTCCAATGCCCTAAACTACGTCGCATTCACGGGCAAATTGGTCTTTGTCGGTATCACGACCGAAGAAGTCCGCTTTCGCCACCCTGTTCTCCATCGACCAGAAGCATCTGTCGTCGCATCTCGAAACGCGTTACCACCCGATTTCACTCGCATCATTAGCCTCATTGAGCAGGGTGTGATCCGAACGGATCCCTGGATCACTCATCGCACGACGTTTAACGAGGTTCAAAATGATTTCCCTCGCCTGATCAAGCCAGAAACAGGAGTCATCAAGGCCGTTATTGAAGTGTCTTGATAATCGCTAATCGATCACTTCAGAGCTTCAACGCAATTCTTGAGTCTCCAGAAAGTCTTGTTATGCAATCCGGTCATCGCACTCTTGGAAGAACTGGCGTCAACATTCCGCCAGTTGTTTTCGGTACGACTTGCTTAGGAAATCTGTTCGTTGCGATGCCCGATCAGGCCAAGAATGAATTGGTCAAAACTTGGATGGAGCAGATGACCGCTCCCGTCGCGATCGATTCAGCCGGTAAGTATGGAGCCGGGATGGCATTAGAGGTTCTATCTCGTGAACTCTCAAACCTAGGGGTAGCGACGGAGGATGTCGTCATCACCAATAAGCTCGCTTGGAGACGAACAAAACTAGAGACGCCGGAGCCTACGTTCGAACCTGGGGTTTGGATTGGTCTTGAGAACGATGCGTTGCAGGACATCAGCTATGACGGGATTCTTCGTTGCCACGAAGATGGTTGCAGGATGCTGGCGCCTTATCGTCCAACACTCATCAGCTTGCACGATCCCGATGAATACCTCGAGGCAGCTCAAGACGCGTCGGACCGAACGCGACGAAGGGAAAACCTGATTGGCGCCTACCGAGCCTTGGAAGAACTTCGAGACGCCGGCGAGGTGAAAGGAGTTGGCGTTGGAGCCAAAAATTGGCGAGTGATCCGTGAACTGAGTAAGGATTGTGATTTCGACTGGGTCATGATGGCAAATAGCTTCACCGTTTTAAATCATCCATCGGAACTGATTGATTTCCTGAATGAACTTCAGCGAAATGACGTCGGACTGATCAACTCGGCGGTCATGCACGGTGGCTTCCTATCCGGAGGAGAATTCTTTGACTACCGGCCGCTGAACCTTGAATCAGACGAAGACCAACACCGAATTCGATGGCGACAACAATTTATCGAGTGCTGCGAAGAGTACGGGGTGATGCCTTTCAACGCAGCGGTTCAATTTGGCCAATCGCATCCCGCAATCGATGCTGTGGCTCTCAGCACCAGTCGCCCTGAGCGAGTGCAGGGACTCATCGAATCGGTCTCGCAGACGATCAATCCCAAATTCTGGGAAGCGATGCGTGTGCGAGAACTCATCTCAAATGATTACCACCAGGGGAACCTGAGCTAGCACTCCCCTTTGGGATGCTGGAGTCGGTTTAAAATGGTTAGCGAAGAAAAAATCAGCTTTTTCTGTTTCTCACGTCGTGCAAACACTTGCATTGACTCACGACAGTAGTACGCTATTGATAACGGTTCTCAATAGCACTTGAGAGCAGTGGCTCAGCAAGCCAGCAAGATCACGCTCACTTCAGCGTGCCAGCCAGCCAGCCAGGCCTTCGAAATCACAGCAAACCGCAACATTTTGGCTCTCCGGTTCATTCCGGTTACCAGATCGATTTGATTCCCACTCGCACTGAGCTGGAATTGGCGGAGCAGTGATCGTCCGATGCCTCCTTCAATCTGGCTTGAATTTTCATGCGAATCAGCGTTCTCCAACCCACCCATACAGTTCGACGTACTGGCTTTACGCTCGTCGAACTCCTCGTAGTGATCGCAATCATCGGCATCATGGTCGGGCTATTGCTGCCGGCGGTGCAAGCGGCACGAGAAGCTGCTCGAAGAATGAGCTGCCAGAACAACCTTCACCAAGTCATCCTCGCCGTTCACAACTATGAATCGGCGGTGAAGCGATTGCCGGCGGCGTGGAGTCGACCAAGCCAGTCCGGTGATGGCTGGTCATTGCAGGCGAGAATTCTTCCGAATGTCGAAGCCCTAGGTCTTGCCGAAGGCGTCGATTATGCGGTGGGCTACAAACTTGCTACGATCCGAGTAGCGGGTGAGAGACTGCCAATCTCAAGCTTCCGAGTCCCCACCTACCTTTGCCCCAGTGAAATCAATGACCGAGTTCGGATCGATGATAATGGTGTTCCGGAACACTACCCGCTGAGCTACGCGTACAGCGCAGGTCCTTGGATGGTTTACAACCCAAACAACCAACGTCCAGGGGAAGGTGCATTTCAGTCCGGAAGGAGCTCCCGCTTTCGAGATATCCTCGACGGACTCTCCAACACACTTGCCTTCTCCGAGGTCAAAGCTTGGACGCCGTACTTTCGCGATCTTGGTCAAGAAGGCTCGATGGAGATGCCAGAGGTTGCTTCAGAGATCTGCCAACTTGGTGGGTCGTTAAAGACAGAAACGGGGCACACCGAGTGGGTTGACGGTAGGGTACATCAAAGTGGTTTCACCACGACCTTCCCCCCCAACCACAAGGTTTTGTGTGAGCGTAATGGTATCGAATACGACGTTGACTTCACCAACATGCGTGAAGGTAAGAACTCAAACGCTGTGACCTACGCTGCTGTGACCTCACGAAGTCACCACCCCGGTGGCGTTAATACGGCGTTGCTAGATGGGTCGATCCGATTCGTTAACGATTCTATCGACCGGCAAGTCTGGCAAGACCTGTCAACTCGAGCAGGTCGCGAAGTCGCAGCGGTACCGGAATAGCCAGAACCGGAATAGCCACTATCCCACGACGTGCAGAAATGGTTGGTCGTGAGGTAAAGAAATGGTTGTCGGTGATGATCGCAATCGGAAAACACTAACCTCGACGAATCTCTGATCCGGCAAACCGAATAATGAATCGGTAAACCTTCTTTTGATTGTATTCGATGTCTCCGGTCTGCAAGTCAAAGCGAACTGGCACATCGTGGCGGCGAACATCGACAGTTGCGTGATAGCCACGTTCAGAGAAAACATCAATCAACATTGCGAGGGCATCATTGTCCTCCCAAATCAGGTCTTCTGAATTGATGTTAGCGTGCCCACTTATCGCATGCCTCATCACAATCGGCATCATTCGATCCTCGATGTAATCGACCACCCGATGAAAGAGTTCACTCTGCTCGATCTCGTATCTATCTAAGCGAGTGACCAAGTCCCGCCTCGCGTGACTAACAATTTCACTTGCGAGTGGAATCGCCTGCAAACTGTGAAATGTTCGCGGATCAAGTTCTAGCGAACTTTGATATTCAAGTTCGTGCAAGATATTATCCTGAACGATCTCAAGCGATGCCTGCGCGTTGATAAAGTGGTAGTGGAAAAACTGCTTGAGCGATACGAGTGCGTTGTAGGTCTGTTCTTTGAAAACTCGATAGCGATTCTTGGCAAGATCTTCATTGAAGTCAGTCGGCCTCTCCTCCCAGACTTGGCCAACACCAGATCGCTCCACCTCTTCATTGTGGGCAATGGTCTGTCGACCGCGTTTGAGTTGTCTTGCAACGCTCTCCGCTTCATCGACAAACAACACCATGATGTGGAAAACGGGCTGCTTAAAATGCACTGCCTCTGGCTGATCGGCAAATTCCCGTCGCAATGAAATCATCCGGTCAAAGAGCATTTTCAAGCACTCGACCTGCACGTTGGTACGGGGAAAGCCATCCAGAATGGCTCCTCCCTGATACTGACTATCAAGCAACTTGCGAAAGACTAAGCCAACCACCTCGCGATCGCCGACCATCCCACCTTGAGCCTTGATAGACTTGGCCTCGGGGCTATTGAGCAATTCGCTCACCACGATCGGATCTTCGGGTATATCACGTACTTTACGAATAAAGTCTGTATTGGTCCCTTTACCCGCCCCGGGTGCTCCACCAAGCAGGATCAACTCTTTCGGGAATCGTAGATTGACACGTCCGTGAACCGCCTCCAATTCCTTCCAAACGCTATTGAAGATCAGTTGCGCGTCCTTCACCTCCAAATCGATAGGAGGAGCCGACTTTTTGATTGGTTGCGAAGTATTCATCGCGATTCTTTCTTCATACATCAATTGAGGGCGAACCGACAAAAGAAAAGTCCTTTACGGCGTCGCAGCGGAGGAAACGCACCTTGATAAATGCTGAACCGAAACTCCATTTTTGCACTCCATCAAGCGTATCGCCATCCCCCACTGACCGGGCAAGCGAATCACCAAAGCGACCGAAAAAACCTCGTAAAACTTCCGACTTGGTTTACTGGAACAATTCCAAAATTGCACGTGTGCCGGCTTCGGCATCGCTCAGATCACGGAATGGCCGCACATCGACGCATTTCATCCCCGCCGCTTCAGCAGCAAGAATCCCCGGCTCACCGTCTTCGAAAACGCAACAAGCAGCTGCAT
>JAKMEW010000539.1 GCA_022425745.1 Rubripirellula sp. | reverse complement strand
CAGTCCGACCAGCGTGACTTTCAAACATGGGTTGGGCCAGAGGACAACGTTCGGCATGCCGAGTCGTTTTTAAAAGCACCCGTAGATTTACGAGCATCAGCAGATGATGTCTCTCGAGCGGAAGGGAGTTCGGTAACCGATTCGGCACGCTTGGTTGAGCAATTTGCGGAAGCAGTCGGGGTCTGTTTGCAGAAAAGTCAGGGTCTACATCATCCTCGCTGTGCGGGGCATCAGGTACCCGCTTCGTTGCCTTTGGCCGGTTGGTTTGATGCGTTGACTTCGATTACCAATCAGGTTCAGGGGGTTTACGAGATGGGACCGTGGTCCGTAGCGGTTGAGCGCGCGGTGCTAAATCAGGTCGGGGTGGAGCTAGGTTTTGAAGCGGGTAATTTCGGGGCATTGGTAACCTCTGGGGGATCCCTTGCTAACTTGACTGCCCTCCTGGCCGCTCGGCATGCTCAATTTCCGGAGATTTGGGAGAGTGGCACCGAGTCACGCGGAATACAACCGGTCGTTGTGGTGCACGAAGATGCGCATTACTGCATCGATCGGGCGATTGGGGTCATGGGTTTAGGTACGAATCGGTTGGTGCGGGTTGCTGTTGATGATCAACGTCGCATGTCTGCTGAGGCGTTAAATCATGTTTTGAATGACCTACGGCAGCGCAGCATTCCTGTTTTGGCGGTTGTCTCCGTTGCCGGGAGTACCGCATGCGGTGCGTTTGATTCGCTGCGTGAAGTGGCTCGTGTGTGCGATCGGTTTGGGGTGTGGTTACATGTGGATGCGGCACATGGCGGAGCGCTGAGATTTAGTGACTCACATCGCTCAAAATTGGACGGTCTCGAGTTAGCAGATAGCGTGGTGGTCGATGCACATAAAATGTTATTTGTGCCCGCCGTTTGTGCGATGTTGTTCTTTAAGGAACCTGCGAATCAATTTGCCGCATTTGACCAGAGCGCGCCTTATCTATTCGATCCATCGGAGCCCACGTTGGCGCGATACGATAACGCAGTGGTCACCATGGAATGTACCAAGCGAGCGTCGGCAATTGGGCTATGGGGTGTTTGGTCCATTTTCGGTAAGCCGTTTTTTGGTGCGTTGATCGACCGAGTGATCGAGACGGCTTCTGAGTTATTTCGAAGGTTGGAGCAAGCCGAGGACTTTGAGGTTTGGGGACGACCTGAATGCAATATCGTATTGTTTTCGTATCGCGGAAACGTCGTTGATGGTGATGGTAGTGCTTGCGATGAAGCTTTCCAGCTTCGGCTTCGACGAAAGCTGTTGGAGATGGGACGCGGCTACCTCACGCAGACCAAGGTAGCTGGGCGTTTGTATCTTCGTGCAACAATCATGAACCCGATGATGACAGAGGACGATTTGGATCATCTTTTGGATGAGATTCGTCAGGCAGCCGGTGACATCCGGAAGCCAGTCAAGTCCGAAAGCCAGTCAAGTCCGGAAGCCAGTGACATGAAGAGTTTTAACGTCGCCGAGAATCAAAAAGCCTAGGTCACATTCGTATGCGCCTTCATCGATCTGTCAAATCACGCGTGGGATGATCTGCCAGTGCGGGATTTTGCCAGTGCGGGATTTTGTCAGTGCGGGATTTTTCATCATTTCTTCTCCCGCACTACACAATGGCCGTCACTTGCCTTTGGGTCTGAATGCAACGAATCGAGTTTCATTGGTGATCATGTAGGGACCGTCGATCAAGTCGATGCAGTAAGGGATTGCCGCAAAGACACCGTCGAGGCATTCCGCGATTGCCTTCGGTTTTCCAGGCAGGTTGATGATGAGTGCATGGTTTCTAATACCGGCAGTCTGTCTCGATAAGATCGCTGTGGGAACCTTCTCGAGAGACACTTGCCTCATCAATTCGCCGAACCCCGGCATTAATTTTTCTGCAACTGCCTCGGTTGCTTCCGGAGTCACGTCACGCTTTGCGGGACCCGTACCTCCGGTTGTAACCACCAGTGAGCAACCTTGCTGGTCGCATAGGTCAATCAGCGTTTCTTCAATGACTGATTGGTCGTCGGAAATGACGCGACGTTCCACCTGAAACGGCGAAACGATGACTTCATGAAGATAATCCTGGATCGCGGGGCCTCCCAAGTCCTCGTACTCACCTCGGCTGGCACGATCCGACACGGTTACCACTCCGATCTTCATTTCTTGCTGCATCGTTGATTCAAACATTTGATTTTACAGATTGCCATTCCGTGATGGCTGGGGAGTTGATCACGTTCGCTTGTGAGTCGCAATGCGCCGAATTGTAGCCGATGTAGCGTGTGCAGGTTCAGGGGTGCCGCATTCGCCAGGGTACCGTCTCATTCGTGATTCTCCAGCTCTCGGTCATGTGATACTCTGGGGAGAACTGTTATGAAAAGGGTGTCGCGCGAGGTTGTGGCTGTTGAAGCCATCGTATTCGGATGTGCATTGCCCACGGATAAAGAAGTCAAAGCGATGTCAATAAACTGTTCACACTGTGGCGGAGAAATAAGGGAAGACGCAAAATTTTGCCGCCACTGTGGGAGTAGTGATTCCGATGGGTGGAGTGACGCTGCGATGTATGGAGCGGAAGAGGCGTCCGATTTGGATGATTTCGATTATGAATCCTATGTCGCGAGTGAATTTGGGGACGGATCCAAGGCGGCAAGCACTCCTTGGCATTGGCGCCTGATCGCATTGATGCTGTTAACCATGTTCTTTCTGGGGTTGCTGTTTTTTTAATGACTGAGCAAACAGATGGTCCGATGATCGCGGTGATGGGGTGTCCCGATCCGGACGGCTTATTAGCAGCCAAGCGACTACAGGAATCGCAAGTCATTGGTTCAGCGATTCTGTATGAGTCAGTTGACTCAACCAATACAGCGGCGCTCGCCGAGATCAAATCACAGTGCGAGCATCTCGGTTCGTTGCCGAGATTATTAGTTGCAGATCGGCAGGTCTCAGGACGAGGTCGTCATGGTCGGCGGTGGGATAGTGATGGCGGAACCTTGACCTTTACCCTTGTGATCTCCAATGAAGACCCAGAGCATCGCGAGGCGATGGGACGCTATTGCTCGCTCGCCGTCGGTGTGGGGATATCGCGATTTTTGGAGTATGAGTTTTCGCCACTCAAGACAAGCGTGAAGTGGCCCAATGACGTCTATTTAGCTGGCGGCAAGCTGGCAGGGATCTTGCTGGAATTAGATGGGAGGCACCCCGAATATCTAGTGATTGGGGTTGGAATGAACATCGGTAGTGTTCCCGAGCTCACCGACACCAATGCGAGGCAGTCAGCGACCGGCCTAACACAGGTCATCGGTCGCAAGGTCGAGCGATATCATCTATTGGATGGCCTTGTTGAATCGATTCTGGAAGCCGTGGATGAAATTTCGGACGATCCGATTGCATTGGTGCGAGAGCTTCGAGATCGTTGCCTTTTAACGGGGGAAAAAATCGAGTATCAACAAGACGGCTCGATGTACTCGGGACTTTGCTTGGGTATCTCCGAAGGTGGCGGCTTGAGGATCGCATCGACAGACGGGGAGATTGAAATCACTTCTGGTGAAGCGATGCGGGTTCGACGCCACAACGATAACCCGTAAGAATCATCGTCAACAACGTAAACCTTTTTGTGTCTGAATCGGTCAGGAATGGTTTAAGAGATAAACTTAGAGGGCATCGAATGTTTGAAGAAAGAGTTGCTTTGGTGACGGGCGCCGGCACAGGGGTTGGGCGTGCTTGTGCGTTGCGGTACGCATCATTGGGATACGGCGTCGTCGTGAATTATTCGCGGAGCGTCGAAGAAGCGACCGATACGGCGGCAGAGGTTGAGAAAGTAGGGGGGAAAGCACTGCTGGTTTGCTGTGATGTCTCCGATGATCAGGCTGTTAGAAGCATGATCACACGCACCGAGGATTGTTTCGGTCGCTTGGATGTCGTTGTCAATAACGCTGCAACCACGAATTTTATTTCTCACGAAAGACTTGACGATTTGACTGAGTCAATGTGGGATCGAATGCTTGAAGTGAACGTGAAGGGAGCATTCTTTGTCACGCGGGCGGCTGCCGATCTCCTCAAAAAGAGTGGACGGGGGGCGGTCGTGAATATCGCGTCGGTTGCCGGGATTACGGGGGCCGGCTCTTCCATTGCTTACTGTGCAACCAAGGGCGCACTGATCACGATGACCAAGTCGTTTGCACGTGTTTTGGCTCCTCAAGTGAGTGTTAATGCAGTCTGTCCCGGCCCGATTGATAGTCGTTGGATTAGGGAGGGGAATCCAGATTGGGATTTGGAGGCGATGGTTGCGGGGTATCCAATTCCGAAGGCGTCCAGTCCAGATGAGATTGCGGATTCCGTCTTGTTCTTTTCAACGCAGAATCGCATGTCGACGGGGCAAATTCTCGCGGTTGATGGTGGGCAGACTCTGTGAGGTTGAAGTCCAAGTTGCTAGACAGATTCGGATTTGGAGTTCTAATGTAGGGCTGAGGAATCCAACTTCTGGATTGCCCGGTTTTCCTTGTTGCCCATGAGTATCAAGAAATGTCCAAATTGGTTCTGCCGGCGTGTTTATTAGCTCTTACGTTGATTCCCTGTCTTGCCGTTGGGCAAGAAGAGGACGGTAAGAAAGGTAAGAAGAAAGGCCCTGCGGCGGGCGCAGCTCAAATTCTCAACCAGCTCAAAGAGGTTGGGTTAACCGACGAACAAGAAGCGAAGGTTAAAGAGCTGAGCAAGGAATCGAATGCTAAGACGGCAGCGATTCGAGAGAAGGCGGGGATCACACCTGAGATTATTAAGAAGCGAACAGACATTCAAAAGAAGGTTCGTGAATCAGGGAAGAAGGGTGCGGACGTTGCCGACATCGTTAATCGTGAAGCGGGTCTGAATGAGACGCAAATCAAGGCGATGAAAGAAATTAACGGGATCAGACTTGCGCTTCGTAAAAGCGTGGTTGGCCTGTTAACCAAAGAACAGAAGGAAAAACTCCCTAAGGAGTTTTCACGCGGGATGCGAGGCAAAGCGGATCAGGCGAAAGCCAAGCCCGAGGGGAAGAAAAAGAAAAAAGAAGAGAACTAACTCAGTCGATGAGACTGACCGATCCATTGGAAACCACGGCACCATGTGTCGTGGTTTTTTGCGTTATAGAGGGCAGTCTATTTCAGTTCAAAGGTCGCCATGATTGGGAGATGGTCGCTGAGGTCTCGCTGATCCGCTGCCATCTCCCAATATTGTTCCCAGTGTTGTTCAGGTGTGTCCACATCACCCTGAATGCATAGCTCCCTGAGATTCTCGATCTTCGAGAAGACAAGGTCGAGACGGTCAGGATCGTCATGCATTAATGATCGGCTGCAAAGGATGCGATCGAACTCCTTGCCCGCAAGCAAGTGCGTTCCTCGGTCTGGTGTGGCTAAAAGCCTTGTTAGGTCGATGAGGTCATCTTCGACGCTTTCGGTTTCCGCTCCGCATAAGACTCCAATCTCAGTGCTCGGGTCACGGGTGGAGTCACCTCGATGCTCAGAGTTAATGTCGCCTAACACGATGACATCCACTCCTTCATCTAAGTGGGCGGAGAGCCAATGTTGAATCAGGCGTGCCTGTTTCACTCTGATCTCCGCAGCTTCCTCTCTCGCGCGTAGGTGAGTGTTGAAGATCACCACAGGGTAGGTGATGCCGCCGGACGAAATCGTGATTGTGGTTTCCAAATGCTTGGTGACGCTGTGGTAACGATCCGTGCCGCGAAGCGAAGGAGGGAACCCGTAAAAGGTTTGTTTTTGTACTTCCACACCTGAGGAATTTAGGTAACCAACATCTTGCTCGGTGAAGAAGTCTCTACCTTCGACGCCCGTTTCGAAATACGAGAGCTGATGGTTTCGTTGGAGTGCTCGGCTTAGGTACCAAAGAACTCTTCGGTTCTCGACTTCTTGGAAAGCGGCAACGTTCGGTCTTGCCGCAGCGATACTCTTAGCAATTGCATCGCGACGCCAATCCCAAGCTTCTCGGTTTGGCGAAGATTTTTCTTTGGCGAGATCACTAAAGTTATCTTCTCTGTATTCATCATAGAACCACTCAAGATTCCATGTCATGACTTTGAGTTTCTGAGTGGTTTTGGCCGTTGTTGAAGTTTTCCTTGGCGGGTCAACGGCTGCGGATTGAGCCTGCGTTGCGGTTGTGTGTGTGGTTGCTGAGAATGGGATGCATATGACCAAAATGGCAAGCAGGATGCGCTGGTTTGACATGGGTGCCGAAGGTGGTTGTTGTTGCGATGGTGGGCTGGGCCGCGACGCCGATTTGTTTGACAGAATGACTGCCAGAAGTAATTGCCGGGCGATTTTTCCCGGAGTCATGAGGTTTGTGCAGGCATGGTTGTGAAGTGTGCGGATTCAGTGCAGTGATGATTTTTACGCAGTGTGGGTGAAGTGATTTTCGGTCGTGAATCGCCGCAGGAAAGCAGTGGTGCTCGATGCAACCCAGTCGATCGTCTTCGGCTCATTTGATAAGAGGTGGTCCGAACCGATAAGGGAGACGAGGCTAGGTGGGTACGGAGTTGTACCACCAATTTGGATTAGCCCAATGATTCTCAATGCGTGATCGAAGGACACGGTAACGTCGGTCGGCGAATGAAAAAGCAGTGTGGGTTTAGCGATCGAGCCGATTAGTTTTGGTAGGTCGTGGGAGCGGAAATCAGCGAGCATTTCTCGAGTGATACGCCATGGCCTACCGCCGATGTGAACGATGCCGCTGCCGGTTGTCTCGATTTCAGGATTCATTCTTTCCAGCAACTCAGCGAGATGTTGTGTGTCACTGGGGGCTGCAAGGGTGATCGCTACTTTCGGGTCGGTGTCGGGTAGGTCAGAGATGAATGAGTTTTCTGCGGTGAGTGCCAGAGTCGCAGCACCACCGAAGCTGTGTCCAATCAGTCCTGTTACAAAACCAAGTTCGGTCTTTGCGAAGTGAATCGCTGAACGTAGGTCTTGCAGGTTTGTGGTGAAGTTTGTCTGAGAAAAATCTCCATCACTACCACCTAACCCGGTCATGTCGAAACGCAATACAGCGATCCCTTGGCTTGAGAGCGTTCGAGAGATACGAACGATCGCCTTCAGGTCTTTGTTGCAGGTGAAACAATGACTGAAAACCACGCTTGCTCGAATATCCCTGTCGTGGACGGGGCGATCAATGATCCCGGCCAACGGGTAATCAAGTCCGCCTTTGAATTGGACTCGGTACGATTTTCGTTCTATCAGAGCCGGATTTTCCATGGTGTGTGGCATGGATTCGGGGCGGGTCATGGAGTTGTGGCATTACATGGAAGTTGATGGTCATTCACTGCGCTTCTCAAGTCTCCTCCACTGAATTGATCAGTGTTGGCAGCACGCTACTGCTTCGCCGATTCGATTCGACCTGCTTGAAATGCTTCCGCCATGGCGAGAGGCACTTCTGATTCGGCGAGGACTAATTGGGCACGGTTCTCTGCGACCTTCGCTCTCATTTGCTGTTCCTCTGCGATCGCTTCGGCACGACGTCGTTCGGCTTGCGCCTGGGCGACTCGGGTATCTGCTTCGGCCTGATCACTTTGCAGTCTTGCGCCGATGTTCTCGCCGACATCGATATCGGCAATGTCAATCGAGACAATCTCGAATGCTGTTTGAGCATCGAGACCGCGCGAGAGGACAACCTTTGTAATCATGTCTGGGTTCTCTAGAACCTCAAAGTGCGACTTCGCCGAGCCAATGGAGCTGATAATCGCCTCGCCAACTCGAGCGATCACGGTGTCTTCGGTTGCGCCGCCGATTAGTTGCGAGAGGTTGGTGCGGACCGTCACGCGCGCCCGCACTCTCAACTCGATGCCGTTCTTTGTGATTGCACTCAGCGTGGTCTTGCCACTACGCGCCGGATCTGGGCAGTCGATCACCTTGGGATAAACACTGGTTTGTACCGCGTCCAAAACGTCACGTCCTGCCAAATCAATTGCGGATGCTTGGTCGAAGTCTAACGGAATCTGTGCTCGATGGGCGGCGATGATGGCGTGTATCACATTGATCACTTTCCCCCCGGCAAGGTAGTGCGCCTCAAGGCGACGCGTACTGATTCCTGTACTTCGATTGATGTCCAGGCCCGCTTGAACGCTCATCACTTTCGCCTGCACCACAACCACTGGATTCACTTTCGTGAAGTGCATCCGAATCAGGCTGACCAAGCTCACATCTGCAACCGACATGTAGGCTTGAAACCAGAGCTTGAAATAGCGGGTGAAGAAGAACCCCAATGCGACCAAAAACACAACACCCAGAATCGTCAACGCAAATAGAAGGCTACCGACCCAGCCTTGATCGGGTAGGTTGCCTTGTGAAAGGACTGTGGGTGCCAGCGGGTTCGCCAGTTCAGCGATTTCCGAGAGTAGGGGGGACGAGTTCATGATTAGGTCTCGGACGATAAGATGGATGCCGCTGAGTACTTTGCGTCACTATCTTCTGTCCGATTAATCTGGCCGACGCAGCCAAAAAGCGGGGTATCGAAAACAGGGCAGAAGAGGTCTAACAAATCAAGCGTTTTGCTCGATTATAATGTAAAAATCAAGGCGACTGTCACCGATTTGATCGTAACCGAATACGTTTCTTTAACGAAGTATCCTTAGACTCGAGCCTTTGGACGTGTCGCCTCGAGCGGTTTCGGAATGCGTGACTGACAAAAATGAGTCTTGATTGCGGATAAAGCAACGATTTACGCTATCACTGGAGACACAGGAGTAGAAAACCATTATCGCAATAGAACGGTGCAGAAAAATGGGAAGGACATGGTCCCGCGGGGATTGGGTTGTTTATCGAAAATCCAAACGCAGCAGGTCACCGGGACCCCGAGCGGCTCACGTGAATGCTAGTTCTAAGGGTGAGACCTACAATTACACAGTGGACAAATACTGGGTCGTTGATCAATTGCTGCCAGAAGGACAGATTTTGCTACGAACGTCCACCGGCAAAACGAATATCCTCGCGGCGGATGACTTCAATCTGCGTCCTGCGAGCATTCTGCAACGCTTCCTCAGACGAGCGAAGTTTGAGGCAGCGGAACAGCAATGTTCTGATCAGTCCGAGTCGTAAAAGCGGGCGTCCGGTCAGTTCAGGACGCACAGGTACCAAACGCACTGGTACCAAACGCACAGGTACCAAACGCACTGGTACCAAACACACTGGTACCAAACACACGGCTCGAGTGCTTTGGGCGAATCAGATGAACTTCTTGAGAGCTTCGAGCACCAATTCTGGGCTATCTTCGTTCCTAAGGTGCTCGATTTGTTTGTCTGTTAAACCCACCTTCTCAAGATGGCTGGTGAGCCGTTTCCAGACGGTTTCCCTTTTCTTTCCTTCACTGAGGTAAAGCTCGGTGACAGCTTCCTGCGCCTTTTGGAGACCGATTGCGTCGCGATTTTGGTAATAATTCTTGATAATCTTTTCTTGGTAGCGACTGCGTTCGGGAGGCATGGGAGTGAGCCTTTATTCGTAAATGGGTGATTCAGCCGAGCGTTTGCAAGTCACACAGCGGTTCCGATGGGAAAACTTGCTCGGAGAAAACTGGATTACCCGATTATCGTCAATTGAGACAATCATCTATAGTACGAGCAAGTGATTTTGCGGAGGTGGAATCCTCCTGTCGTTTCCCGTGAGTGGATTTATGAGCGATAGTCGTTCTACGGTGTGTCGAGGGGTGCGTGGTGCAACAACCGTTCCCGCTGATGACCGCGATGAAATTCTGACTGCCACTAGGCAGTTGCTGGCATTGGTGATTCGTCGTAACGGAATCGAGGCGGGGGATGTAGCGAGCGTCACGTTCACTGTCACAAAAGACCTCGGTGCCGAATTTCCGGCTCTTGCGGCGCGGCAGTTAGGTTGGCTCGATGTGCCTCTGCTTTGCGCTTACGAAATCGCAGTTCCGGGGTCCCTGCCGATGTGTATCCGACTTTTGGTTCATTGGAACACCTCGAAGTCACAGAGCGAAATCCAGCACGTCTACCTCCATGGTGCCAAGAAGCTGAGACCGGACTTGAACGAACTTCCCGCTGTTGACTTTGAAGAACTCGAGCAGTGGATACGAGCCAATATGGGTGAGGTTTAGCGTGAACCGTGTAGCAGTTCGATGGAGTGTAGACGTTGAACTCAGTTTTGCTCAGGCGCTCTATGTTGTTGCTTTGGGTGAGGCAACCGTCGATCCGACGGTCAAAACCGTCCTCACTCAGTCCGTGCAAACCATCAATGATCGATTGCTGACTCACTCATTAGATCTCGCATCTTTTTGGGAGACTCTTCGTTCTTCGGCTCAATGTGGTAGCGAAGTTCTCGCCTCGATACCCGATTCGCTCGATTCGGCTGGCTGCTCTGAGTTGATGATCGAGAATGCACAGAGGCAGGTGGCGACCTTGCTGGCGGATTCACGCCAAGATATGGAGCAGGCGTTTCCGCAGTTGGCAGCGCAAATTGAATTGCGTTACAGGCCCCTGCGTGATCGCTGGGAGACTTGCGGCTTTGGTTTACTTCGCACGCTAGCGAAAGGTTTTTGGGGAGGAAACTTTGCCGCCGAGCCCGATGTTAAAAATCAGATTCCTCTTGTGATGATCCAGCCGATTCGCGGCGGTGATGGAGGCGTGGATGCTGAGGCGGGACGTGTTTGGATGGAGGCGATGCTAACGGATGTCGACCCAGAAGTTCCAGAAATCCTGCGTTTGGCATTTTTTAACCACTTACTTCTGGTCATGCGGACGCTCAATTTTGATCACTTAAGTAAGGAGATGCGGCACGCATATAGACTTGCGATCATGGTGCAGTGCTTGGAGGTCGGCGGTGAATTTGATCTCATTCGATCCGGTGATTTGCCAATCGGGAGGGTGATGGAGCTATGGCGGATAGGCGACACTTCAGAGGTCGGCGCGGTTGTATCTTGGTGGGAGGAAATGAGTAGCGCTGATGATCCTTGGCCGATAAGGGTTCAGCGTCTGTCGGCCGAATTAGCGGCCGCTTGATTTCGATTGATGACTTCAAATTTGATTGAGAGACTCTCTGGGGTTAGTAGGGGAGATTCATCGCCCTGCACAAAAATCGCATCCAAGGTTTTGCATTTTGGATGTGATCGATGACCTGTTCGATGAAATTGGGGTGGACGCATTCTTGTTCGGTGAATTTTGAGGTGAGGATGAAGTCGGTACGTCTCAGGTCCTCGATGTGGGGGTGATTGGCGTCAATGTCCCGGGGGGCACGTTTGAGTGAATCACCGGAGATTTCAAAGATCCCGCCGGATCTGATTTGTTTTACGGTTCGTTTCCATGAAGTCGGGTTAGCGATGATGGACTGGCGTATTTGATTCAGTGCTTGACGGTCTGGTTTCCAGCAACCGCAACCCAAAAAACAGTCTCGTGGTTCGAGGTGGAGGTAGACGCCGGGTGAGTGAATTTCGTTGGCCTCTTTGTGCCGGATGGAAATCCCGACATTGGTTTTGAACGGTCGTTTATCTTTAGAGAAACGCGTGTCTCGATAGATCCGCATGACGGAACCCCGATGGCGTTTGGCGGTCACCACTAGCTTTGGTGCGATTCTGAGCAGCGGGTCGTGAATTTGCTCGCACAATTCAACCGCGGGATCGAGTACCTGATCTTGGTAACGCTGCTTGTTTTCGGCAAACCATGGCCGTTGATTGTTGATCTGAAGATCTGTCAAAAAGTCGAATAATTCATAAGTGATCGGGGACTCAGTTGACATGCGTGGATTCCAAACGCGTTTGATTACGAGGTTTAGGAGGGTTTGGTGGTTGGAGTTGGCGATTGCAGGCGGTGGTAGTATTGGAAATCAGGCTCAACGGGTTGAGACGCGGAATAATCCTGCTAGTTTGCAGTATCGGAGGCTGCCTAGCGGCCTGCCAAAAGATGAGCATCTGATCGGTGAAAATTTAAAATACCTTCGGTCTTTGGGTCAGCGAGGATCATTTGTTGCCACACGGTTTTTTCCGAATCTGCGCGGCGTCTCCTCCAGTGGAGATTGCGAACCCCGCTGCGAATCTAAAGCATATTTGCGATCGACTCGATCGTGCCGATGCTGACATCGTTTTATTTCCTGAGCTTTCTTTGACGGGCTACACCTGCGGCGATCTGTTTTTGACGGACAGTTTGATAGACGCTGCACAAGAAGCCTTGCTTCAGCTTGCAGAATATACGGCGGAGGTCGAACCGATAGTCGTGGTCGGGCTTCCGTTTTTGGTCAGTGATTCTCTGATGAACGTTGCCGCGGTCGTTTCAGGTGGCACGATCCATGGCTGTGTCCCGAAGAGTTACCTGCCGACCTATCACGAATTTTATGAGGCTCGACATTTTCGTCGCGCGAGTAATTCGGATCCGAAGTCGATTCAAATCAACAAACTAGAGGTTCCATTTGGGACGGATCTGATTTTTGAAGCAGGGTCAACTCTGATTGGTGTGGAGATTTGCGAGGACCTGTGGGGGCCAATCCCTCCAAGTGGCCACGCCGCGTTGGCTGGTGCGAACGTTCTGTTGAACCTTTCGGCAAGTAACGAAACGATCGGTAAAGCGGACTGGCGACGAGATCTTGTGCGAGTTCAGTCGGGACGCTGTATCGCCGCTTATGCGTACGCTTCCTCTGGACCCGGCGAGTCGACATCGGATCTCGTCTTCGGCGGGCACGCAATGATCGCTGAAAATGGAAGACTACTCGGGGAGTCTCGCCGGATCGGTGATGGGAAAGTGCCGGAGTACGTGGAAGCAACCGAGGTGATTTGCGATGTCGACCTGCAGCAGATCGCACGGGATCGACGGGTCGTGGGAACCTTTGCGGATGCTCGTGATCGGCATGCAGCCGAGTTCCGGCGCGTTGTCATTCCCATCAGTGCCGCTCAGGGTAGTGGTTCAGGGATCACATCAGAAAACTCCCGACAAGGCCAACTGTTCCGTTGGATTGATCCACAACCGTTTGTGCCCTCCAACGACACTGAGTTGGATGCAAGGTGCTCGGAGATCCTTGCGATACAGGTAGCCGGACTTGCAAAAAGACTGTCTCGATTGCCCGACCACACCGTCTTGTCGATCGGTGTCTCTGGCGGACTCGATAGCACCCTAGCATTGATTGTCGCGGTGCAAGCGTGCGACGCGGTTGGTTGGTCGCGAGATCGGATTCTTGCGATGGTGATGCCTGGGTTCGGTACAACAAACCACACGCAAACCAGTGCGGAGGCGCTGCTGTCGGAGTTGGGCGTAAAAATGGACTGCGTCGATATTCGATCCCAGTGCATTGAGACCTTTCGTTCGATGGGGCATCAGCCATTCGGCTTAGCTTTGGAAGAGGGGCTCGACATCGAACAATTTCAGGTGGAATTAACTCGCCTCCCCGATGATGCGTCAGATCTCGTCTTTGAAAATGTTCAAGCGAGGATGCGCACCATGCTGCTGATGACTCGGGGGTTTGTTATTGGTACCGGAGATATGAGTGAGCAGGCTTTGGGGTGGTCCACCTACAACGCTGACCATATGTCGATGTACAACGTCAATACTTCGGTGCCAAAGTCGTTGGTGCGATTTTTGGTGAAGCATTATGCTGCACGTTACCCGGACACGTCTCTTGCTTCTGTGTTGAACCGGATCGCTGAAACGCCTATTTCGCCGGAGCTATTGCCGCCAACTGAGACTGGAGAGATTCGGCAGAGCACCGAATTGACGGTCGGGCCATATGAACTGCACGACTTTTTTCTATATCACCTAATCCGTCACGGGTTCAGCCGAGAAAAGATCTTGTACCTTGCTCAGCATGCTGAGTTCGAAGGCGACTATTCTGACGAGACAATCTCTCAGACAATCGATCTCTTTTTCCGCCGCTTCTTCACCAATCAATTCAAGCGGAACTGTGTTCCCGATGGGCCTAAGGTTGGTTCAGTAAGTCTCTCTCCGAGAGGAGATTGGCGAATGCCGAGTGATGCAGACTCCGATGCGTTTTGAGACGCGGTGTGGCCCGCATCGAATTTGGACATCAACGGCTCTTTCCGAGCGTGCACTCGCCCATGTCGAGATTGCCACCGGAGATCACCGCCACAACACGTTGTTCTTGAAACTTTTGTCGGTATCGACATGCCGCGGCGAGAGTGACCGCGCCCGAGGGTTCTGCAACCAATCGGCCGTGTGTGGCAATCGTGCGTGTCGCTGCCAAAATCTCGGGCTCATCGACCAAGAGGATTTCATCGACAAAATGTTGAATGATTGGGAAAGTGAGGTCACCGAGACAGGTTCGTAAACCGTCGGCAACGGAGTCATACCGAGTGGGTTTTTGAAGCGTTCCTGCATGCAGGCTGCGGTGGGCATCGTCAGCCAACGTTGGTTCACAACCAAAAATCTGGATCTGTGGATCGGCGTTTTTGACTGCGAGTAGGATTCCGGCGAGGAGTCCACCACCGCCTACAGGGGTCAGGATGACATCGGCGTTGGTGATCTGCTCAAGGATTTCTAAACCAACTGTTCCCTGTCCCGCGATGATGTCAGAGTGATCGTACGCGTGAATCATCTTCGATCCCGTTTGCGAAATGATCTCATCTGCCTTGAGTTGTCTCGCTTCACTGCTCGGTTCGCAAAGGATGGGTTCGATTCCATACTGTCGAACCGCATTGAATTTTCTACGTGAAGAGTTTTGGGGCATCACTATTTTTGCGTCGATGCCTTTGAGCGTTGCAGCCCTCGCTAGGGCTGCGGCATGGTTTCCCGATGAGTGCGTGATGACGCCGCGTTGTGCGAGTTCTTTTTTGCCCATCCGTTCCACGAGTGAGTTGACGGCATTGGTTGCACCGCGAATCTTAAACGAGCCCTCGTGCTGCAGGTTCTCGGCTTTGAAGAAGAGTTCGCAACCAAGCGATTTAGAAATTGAATCGCAGGGAATCAGCGGCGTCCGAATCACCTGTCCCGCAATTCGCTGGGCTGCAGCTCGAATGTTGTTGGCGGTAATCTCAAAATGGTTTGTTTGTCGCATGGTGAGCGAATCTCTCGGGAGGGACGGTCGCGGAACGGCTGGATCTAACTTGCTTTTTTTTCCTGCGAGCCATCCCCAGGCGTGAAGTGGTTATGATTGTGGCGCACGATACGATGTTTGATCGTGCCTTACATGAATCGACGGTCTATTTGGGATTGATTGGAAGGTTTTGGAATGAAGGTAAAGCAGTTGCTGCCGAAGTGGTGTTGGGGCATTTTTGCGACCATTTGTTCGTTTGTTGGATTATGCGACTTACCGGCTGCGGAACCAGAGAGTCGGCCAAATATTCTGTTTGTCTTTTCTGACGAC
The DNA here is from genome assembly GCA_022425745.1 of Rubripirellula sp. Lineage (GTDB taxonomy): Bacteria > Planctomycetota > Planctomycetia > Pirellulales > Pirellulaceae > Rubripirellula. The sequence goes on along the minus strand of JAKMEW010000539.1, from coordinate 3,932 downwards.
CACGCGCCCCACGCGATTGGCGCCTATGACGGTTGGCTCAAGTCGGTTGACCCGACGCCAAATATCGATCAGTTGGCTAAGCAAGGAATGTTATTTCGGAACAGTTTCTGCACCAATTCGATTTGTGGCCCGAGTCGTGCGGTGATTCAAACTGGCAAGCATAGCCACAAGAATGGATTCATGAATAACGGTAATACGTTTGATTGGAACCAGCAGACCTTTCCAAAGCTATTGCAGCAAGTTGGATATACCACTGCGATCTATGGCAAATCTCATTTGAAAGGAAATCCGCAGGGATTCGATGATTGGCAAGTCTTGCCCGGTCAAGGTCTTTATTACAACCCTGATCTGATCACGCCGGATGGGCGAAAGCAGGTTCAGGGACATTGCACCGATATTGTCACCGATCTGGCGGTCCAGTGGCTCAAGAAGGGAAGGGATTCGAGCAAGCCCTTTATGCTGATGGTTCAACATAAAGCACCCCATCGAAACTGGATGCCCGCTCCACGTCATTTGGATCTGTATGAGGATATTGATCTTCCGGAACCAGCAACACTTTTTGATCGTTGGGAAGATAATGCGCCGCCGGCACGGTTTCAGGAGTTGGAGATCGATCGGCACATGCATCTGCAATTCGACCTTTTCGTCGACCTTTTGCCCACATTCGACGGTCAGAGTGTGAAGGGGCGAGTGGATAAATCAGCGTGGGCTAATATGAAAAGAATGACCGAATCGCAAATGAAGGTTTGGCGGGATGCGTATGGTCCGAGGGACAAGGCGTTTCACGAAGCCAATCTTAAGGGAGAAGATCTGGTGCGATGGAAATATCAACGCTACGCCAAGAATTACCTTCGTTGCATCCGTGGTGTGGATGAAAGCGTTGGCACGCTAATGTCGACACTCGAGGAATTAGGGCTCAGCGAAAATACCGTCGTGATCTATTCGTCCGATCAGGGTTTTTATGTGGGAGATCACGGGTGGTATGACAAGCGGTGGATGTACGAGGAGTCCCTCAAGATGCCTCTGATTGTTAAGTGGCCGGGCGTGACGGCTGAGAATTCGGTGGATGAGCACTTGGTGCAAAATCTCGACTACGCTCAGACATTCTTGGAAATGGCGGATGCAAAACTGCCCGCTGACATGCAGGGACAGTCGTTGGTGCCACTGTTGCGAGGTGAAGATCCACCGAAGTGGAGGGACAGTATCTACTATCACTATTACGAGTACCCCAGCGTTCACATGGTGCCAAGACACAATGGCGTCCGTGGTAATCGTTACAAACTGATGCACTTTTACGAGTTCGATGAGTGGGAGTTTTACGATCTCGAAACCGACCCGGATGAACTCCATAATCTTTATGAGGATGCTAGTTACGCGAATCAGATTCAGGAATCCAAGAACGACCTCGAGCGTCTTAGGGACCATTACGAGGATGAGAGTGTCGGTGGCGCGAAGCCGGCAGAGTGGCAACGAAAAGTGCGAGGCTTATGATCTTAGTCCTGAGTCTGCAGCCCTATCTACCTGTAGTCATCTTGGTGTGCAGACTCGCGAGGTGGACTCATTGCATCCATCACACTTGCATCGCTAAAGGCATCTCGTAGGAGCTTCGTTACGCGGTGATAGGGCACGAACCGGTCGCTATCGAAGTCCGGATGGGTTCCATTTGACTGATGGGTAAGTTTTACGGTTTGGCTGCTGCCGGCCGGTTTAGTTAATTTCTGTGGCGTCGGGCATGCTGCACGCCTGGGTAGAATCCCGCATGGATTTTTCGCCCTAACGCATTCTCTAAGCATCAAGGCTTCACTTTTCTCCCAAAACCGGCTTTGAATGGCCTCCGAAAAATCGGACTGACTGTTGCAGCCGGCAGAGCCGTTAAGTTCAACGGGAATCGCAGAGTCAGGCGGCAGATTTTCTCAAAACTACGCATTCGGCAAAGTCACCGAGTCGATAGATCTCCGTGAACACCTCGTTGTGCGGTGTTCGGTCGCTGGCGCCGCCACACGCCGATCGACCTGCGATGCAGTTTGTGCGTTGTCAGGGATCGGTGACGAGCCAAGGCTTGAAGCTGGTCTTTGGCCGCTCGGACGTGTTGCGGCTCAGGCGTTGCAGTTACCTTCCTGAAACCTTTTTCCATGGAGAATTCACGATGCGTCGTGTAATCGTTCCAGCTCTGTTGGCAATCGCTTTGGTCGCCACGAGCTCCACCAACGCGAGTGCGTTTGGTCTTTTCGGTCTTTGTAAAACTGATGCTTGCGATGCATGCGAGCCAGTTTGTGGTGCAGAAGCAGAGCCAACTTGTGGCTGCGAAGCTCCTGTTGAGCCTGTTTGCGGTGCAGAAGAAGTCGACAGCTGCGACGGAGCAGCTTGCGGCGGCCGCCTCAAGGGTCTTTTCGCTCGTATGATGGCAAAGCACAGCTGCGACGACAGCTGCGAGCCAGCTTGTGGTGCAGAAGAAGAGCCAACTTGTGGCTGCGAAGCTCCCGTTGAAGAGCCAACTTGCGGTGCAGAAGAAGCTGACAGCTGCGACGGAGCAGCTTGCGGAAGCCGCATCAAAGGTCTTTTCGCTCGTATGATGGCTAAGCACGGCTGCGACGACAGCTGCGAGCCAGCTTGCGGTGCAGAAGCAGAGCCAACCTGCGGTTGCGAAGCTCCTGTTGAGCCAACTTGCGGTTGCGAGCCAACCTGCGGTGCATAAGTTGCCCAACCATCGAGAAAGGTAAGATAGCGTTTCAGTTCCTCAAGCGGCTTATCCGTTTTTGACCCCGCCCAATGCCAAGACGCGGGTCACCTAATCCTGACTGCAAACCATCTTGGTTCCGTTCTCGGTACTAACAAAAAAGAATCCCCGGAGAGTTACTTCTCCGGGGATTTTTTTATTGGTTCACAGTCGATCAGTCCGTTTGCGCTTTACAGGTGATTGTGCGAATCGCACTCATCCTCAGTATCGTTTCGGGTTGGTTCGTCTTGTATCACAAGGCTCAATCCAATTCCTGAATAGGTGCGATTAAAATTATTGATGAAATCTTCGTGCCTACTTAGTGGAAGCCGCACTTTTCCAATGCATTGGTCTCGCTGGTATAACTCCACGCCACCCAGCTTCAACTGGCGATTACTGCTGCTTTTGCCTTCCATGGTTTTGATGATCCCTTTTTCAAAGGATGAGTCGAGAGCGAAATGACGATTACGACTTGGCTTCTTTTTGCTTGACCGATCTCCAAGAAACCGATGGGTGAGGGAAGCCTAATTTTTTATCCACAATGTTGAGTGGTGTTTCACCGTTGAAATAGCGTTTCAAGTTGTCACACGCTAGGTCGGTTGTGTCATCAACACGTCGGGCGGATTGGGCGCCCACGTGGGGTGTGATCATTACACGCGGGTCGTCCCACAACGCACTCTCGGGTGACAACGGTTCAACCTCTGTTACATCCAAGCCGGCACCGGCCAGTCTTCCCGACTCCAGGGCACGTACCAATGCGGCTTCCTGAACCACGGCACCACGCGCCACATTGATCAAGTAGCTACCTGATTTCATCGTTTCGAATTTGGAATCGTCAAAAAGACCTAAGGTCGAGTCGTTCAGCGGTAAGGTGAGAATGATGATATCGCTGACGGCTAGTAGTGTATCGAGTGCATCTGCTGGCATCAGCCGTTGCAGTTCCGGCGGGGCATCGATCGGGTAGTAGTCGGTTCCCAGCAGGGTGACGTCCCATGGGCTTAAAGTCTTGGCGAGCATCCGTCCATTTCCACCCATCCCGACGATGCCAACGGTTTTGCCTCGAAGATCATCTGTCGGTAGGCGAATGAATTCCCGTTTTTCTTCGGCGCTAAAAAACCTGGGCATCCCTCGAAGCAAACCTGTCATCAGTGCGAAGGTCTGTTCGGCAACCTGCGGAGCAAAGAGCCCTGAGGCGCTTGAGACCACGATATCCGAG
>JAKMEW010000519.1 GCA_022425745.1 Rubripirellula sp. | reverse complement strand
GTGCTCAACGGTTGCTCATCATCAACTGTCGATGGCAGAAGCTTGATATCGCGAAAAATAAAAAGAAGCCAAATTGGTAAACCAACCCAAAAAATGAGCTGATTGACCGATTTAGGGAGCCATTCGGGATAAACAAACTGGGCGACCAGATACAGATTAAGAACAAAGCCGAATGCTAGAGCATAAGGTAGTGCTGATAATCGACCTCGCCACCAAAGATCAGTCAGTCCTGGCCAAACGCATGTGGCATACATTTTTCCGCTCATGAGATATCCATACGTTTCTCACAGTCGTGGAATCAAGATCTCTTTGGGGTCGCATAAGACCAGTTAAGTAATAAGGCAAAAGAAACAACCCTGTGGTTCATGCCTAGGACAGATGTTCCCAGATCGATGAATAGGATGTTTGATTTTCAAAATACTCAAATAATTCAGAGTAGAAGGGATTAGAGCTAAGCGTGGCACTGTCTCCGATCACAATCAGTTTTTTTCGAGCTCGAGTCACAGCTACATTGGTGCGTCGGAGGTCGGCGAGAAATCCAATCTCTTGTTCCAAGTTACTACGAACCATTGTCAAAATGACAACATCTTTTTCCCGTCCTTGAAATCCATCGACGGTGTCGACCTCAATTTCACGGTTTCCTAATTGATCGCGCAAGCGACGAACTTGCGCGGAATAGGGCGCGATCACCGCGATTTGTTCTCCGATGACTCCAGCATCACGAAGCTGATCGATAAGTTGAACGACGAAATTCGCTTCCTTAGCATTGAATTTACTTTCACCTTCTACCTCTTTTTCTTCTGAGAAATCGGCTCCAGCAGTATCGATGAATAGCAAAGGTCGGTTGGTAAGATGATCAACGGTGATATGTGGATTATCTGTTAACAAGTGGTTAGAGACGCCAGGGTCTGAGACTAACTCTGAATCGTAAAAGTACCGATTTGGAAAATCCACGATCTGCTCATTCATGCGATATTGGATAGTCAGTCTTCGGAAGACCGAGTTGCCCTCTCGCTCGATTAAGTCTTCTAAAATCGATCGTTGCATTCCTCTCGATATCGCTTCTTTACTCAAAACGGTCGGCGGAAGTTGCTGATGATCACCAGCAAAGACCAGTTTCTCAGCCCGCAAAATAGCTTGCCAAGTTCCCGGAATGGTTGCCTGACACGCTTCATCTACAACAACCATGTCAAATTCGTCTGAACCAATCAGATCATCATCGATGGTGGTGGTTGTGCAGATTACATTTGCAGATTGAAGAACGTTACGCACGATGGACTTTTCAAGCGATTTTATTTGTCCTCTGAGGAGACCCGCTTCAGTAAAGTATTCTCGCTTGCGACGACGCCAATCTTTACCACGGCTAATCTTCTGTGCGTCTCTTACCAAATGTTGGACTTCTCGACGCATTTCTAAGATTATTTTCGTGGAGGGATCTCGTTCAACAATTTCATCGAGAGTGTAGTTTCGTAATTCACTAAACACTCTCGCGGGATGCCCTACGCGCACAACATCAATTGGGAAAGGGATCAATTTCTCGAGAAGATTGTCTACAGCGGTGTTGCTTGGTGCGCAGGCAAGAACCCGCTGACCATCCTTTACCGCCTGAAAAATTAGTTCAGCGAGCGTCGTTGTTTTTCCCGTTCCAGGTGGGCCATGAATGATCGCAACATCTGGAGACGCTAGCGCGAATGCGACCGCATCTTTTTGGGAAGCATTTAATTGAGTTTTGAAAATAATGTCATCGTTATTTTCACTTTGTCGACGCAGGTCACGGACACCAATGATGCTGTCGCGTAATTGTTTAGCCCGTCCCTTTGCCATTTTGGCTTTCGCCATTGCAGCGAGTTGTCTTCGACGCGTCGATTCATCTGGTGATAAATCAATTCGAAATCGGTCGCCTTCAGGCCAGTGTTCGACCGCAATTTGGATTAGATCTTTTCTTTTTGCACTAACAACACCAGAGATACCCCGATCAGCCTCTAAATTTTGATCGGTGATAACCACGGGTGATCCAACTTTCAGTCGGTTGGCTGGAAACTCGTGCCGAGCACCTTTAACAAAATCAATTAAAATTCGGCCGGCTAGCCCAGTCTGATGCTCATGAATCTGGAGATTCAGTAACGCTTCCCCTGTTCGTTCAGCATCTTTCAGCGAACGGAGCATCCTTCTTCTCATCATCCGCTCACGCTCTGCCACCCCTTCTAAATCCAACCAAATCTCTAGCTCATCAAAATAGGCATCGAGTTGATTTGGCAGTGTTTGGAGACGTTTCATGGAGTTGCTGTTAGCAGAGTGCGGTGAAATTAAGAAGAGATCTCAGGATTGCCATCAGAGTCGGTAGCGGATTTTGGTGTCACGAGAACTGTCAAGATTTATTGCCGTTGTGCGAGTAGTTTTTCACAACGCTGCGGAGAAACCTTTATCGAGGTTCCAAGCGATTGGGCAAATAGGCTGACTCGCAGTTCCTCGATCATCCAACGCAATTCGCAATCTGATTGCGATCGGGGGTCTCGGTTCTGCTCGGGGCAACTGCTTATCCATCGATGCCAAAGATTAGAGATTGTGGCATCAGACTCTTCGACTCGCGTCTTTTGATCGGTCAGACGAGTGATCCGAATACTGATAGCCTGCAGGTATCGGGGATAATGGATCAACCAATTCCACGGCGTCGATTCAAGGAATTCATCATGATATAGCCAGTCAAGTTGGTCTTCGATATTTACTAATTGGTTTGTTGTGTGAAGCCAGTGACGCTTTTCTTCTAGCAACGACCGTAACTCAAAATGTTTGTCAATCCATTTCGCTAGCCATTTTGCTATTTCCTGCGAACCCAAAGAGAGACGTTCCATTGCACCACCGAGTCGTTTATCAAATTCGATTTTGGTGCGGATCGGTTTTTCATTTGATACGAATGCCACTCGGGCTAAGAGATCCATTAGTCTTCTCTCTAAATCCCTTGATGACACTCGATCTGACAGCTTGATGGGGGATTCTGCTAAGCGTGGGAAATTTTTTACCTGCGTCTTAATTTCTTTTCTCTCTGCGTGACAATACAAGCGAGTCATCGCTCGATTGATTGATTGCTCTGCCGCTTGTTGACTACTGAACAAATCAGTCGAGACATTTTCTCCATGGTCAATCCACCCGGGGAAGAGTCGAATACTCATTCCGTTTTTTTGACGCGTAATATGTTCGGGCATGTTGTCGATATCAAAAGTCGTTACATGCTTTTGATTCCACACATCATCAAGTTGTGCGAACTGATCGAGTTCAATAGCTCCTTGCTCTTGATTGAATTCGTTCTGCAAGATCGAGAGGTCGCGATGCTCTGCAACCTGCTTCCCGTCATCGTCGACAACCGTAATGATGAAACTAAGATATTCATCTATCTTTTCGCACTGAAAATCGCTCTCGGTAATCTGTGTTTGCGCGTATTCGGAAAGAGCTTTGCAAACCGCAGGAAAAAATGGTGCATTTCCATATTGGTCTATTAACGAATTCGCGATTGATTTCGCGGAATCAGCAGCCGGAACAAAATTTCTTCGCAGCCGTTTCGGTAAGGATTTGATTAACTGAATTAGTTTCTCTGTAAACAGCCCAGGAACCATCCATTCAAGCTGATCATTACGCAGTTGCGAAATGGTTGATTGGTGAACCCTCATGCGTACACCATCATGCTCGGACCCGGGAGCGAAGGAATATTCTAGAGGTAGCTTTGAACCCTCGACGACAATTTCATCTGGGAAATCATCTTCACGGATCTTGTCGTAATTCGTAATCAAATCGAGAGGATGAAAATAATTGGAATCGTGATCAGGCGCGTCCGAATCCTCATTTAAATAATGAACAACGTCATGGCTGGTCCAGTTTTGTCGTGACCATTTTGGTTTAGATAGAGAACGATCAAACTTTTCAAGCGTCACTCTATCGATTACGTACTCAGGTAATCGATCATGGTAAAGTCTAGCTATCTGATAACCATCTAGGATTAGGTTTCGATCCCTTGTGCGCGATGCTAGGTCAGCAATAGCGAGAAGAAGTGTCCGGTTGTGTTGGTAGAACTTCGCGTTGGACTTTATCAAATTTTCTGTCAATCCTTGGTCGATTAACAGATCTCTAGCAGTGGTTGGGTCGATAGGTGCAAGTGGAACACGCCTCTTAAGAACAATTGGCAAACCAAACAAATGTTTAGCTTCGTAACAAAACGCACTGCTTTGTTTTTTACTCCAGTGGGGCTCAGAGTAAGACTTATTCAGTAAGTGAGAAGCAACGGATTCAATCCATTCAGGTTTTATTTTGGCGGTGATCCGTGCGAATGTTTTGGATGTCTCAATGATTTCTGCGGCTACGATCCATTTTGGTTTTGATTGAACAATACCTGACCCTGGCCAGATAAAGAATTTGATACCTCCGGCACCGGTGTATTCTTTTTCATCACCAAGCATTGCTACGCCGGATAACAATCCAGATAACAGAGATTGGTGAATTTTGATGTAGAGGGATTCACTAATGATTTGATCTGTATCCGAGCGATCGTTGATGATATCGGGAACGAGGCGAATCTTTACCTTTCGGTCCCTTCTCTGATTTGTGATTAGTTCCTTCAGTTGCCGATAAACATCTGCCCATTCCCGCATACGTGTTGGTGAAATGAATTGTCGCTTCAAGGTTTTTTCTACTTGGTTGCGACTCTTGCTGGATCGGATTTCTCCGTAGTACGTCCAGAGTTTTAAGAGTGACAGGAAGTCGCTGGTTTCATCTTTGAAAGGTGCGTGAGCTTCATCAGCAGCTTGCTGGGATTCTATTGGTCGTTCCCGCGGGTCTTGGATTTCTAATGCAGCAGCGATCGGAAGGACTTCAGCAAGACAATGATTGTCTTCTGCTTCGATCAAGATTCGGGCGACGCGCGGGTCTACCGGCAATCTGGAGATCCTACGTCCAAGCGCTGTGAGGTCTTGCCGATCATCGATGGCATTGAGTTCACGTAAAGTGCGAATGCCGTCGTTAATCGCATTTGATTTGGGTGGATCGAGGAATGGAAAAACCTCAATTGTCCCTAGATTCAGTGTTTTCAATTGCAGGATGACAGCCGCGAGGTTGGCGCGTTGAATCTCAGGTGTGGTGAACGCAGGGCGGGAATCAAAATCATCTTCGGAAAATAATCTTACGCAGATCCCTGGACCCAGACGGCCACACCTACCGGCTCTTTGATTTGCACTCGCTTGACTAATCGACTCGATTGGAAGTCTTTGCACCTTCAATCGCGGGTTGTATCGGCTAATTCGAGCGGTTCCGGAGTCGATGACATAGCGAATACCTGGAACCGTAAGCGAACTCTCCGCAACATTCGTCGCGAAGATGACACGAATTTTTTTCCCATCCGGCTTGAAGATTTGTTGTTGTTGACCCTGGGGCAATCTCGCGTAAAGAGGAAGTAATTCATATCGTTGAATCAATCCAAGCCGGCGATAATAACCCGCAACATGATGCGAGACTTCTCGAATGTCTCTCTCGGTTGGTAAGAAGACAAGTGTGTCTCCAGCACCCGCGGTGGATAAAACCTCCAAACCACGAACTACATGTTCTCCAAGATGGTAACGTTCTTCTTGATCATCGTTTTCGGCCCAAGGCAGGTATTCGATTTCGACTGGATAACCGCGTCCCTCAACGGTGATGATCGGAACGGAATGTTCTTCGGTGGAAAAGTGTTCTGCAAATCGTTTCGCATCGATGGTAGCCGAAGTAATGATGATTTTGAGATCAGGTCGCTTTAGTTGAATTTTCTTCAGATAACCCAATAAAAAATCGATGTTTAATGATCTCTCATGAGCTTCATCAATGATGATCGCATCATACTGATTGAGATCCCTATCGGTTTGTGTCTCGGCTAGCAAGATACCGTCAGTCATCAATTTGATGAGCGTGCTTCTACTTGTTTGATCACCGAATCGAACCTTGTATCCGACGATTTCGCCAAGATTGCCTCCAACCTCTTCTGATAATCGATTAGCAATACTTCTAGCTGCCAATCTTCGGGGCTGCGTATGGCCAATCATTCCATCGCGTCCCAGTCCCGCCTCTAAACATAATTTTGGTAGTTGGGTGCTCTTCCCACTACCGGTTTCACCACAGACAACAAGCACCGGATGTTGCTTAATCTTTTCGATCAGCAGTTCGCGATGCTGCGATATTGGGAGATCCGCATGATAAATCAGGTTTGGTCGCAGGTTATCACGAACCTTTTTGACCTCGATTGCTTCGGCTAACTGCTGATGAAACTGATCAGCGCCAAGCGTTCGACGCAGGCCTGACAAACGATGACGATCCACTCGTAGAACGTCGTCGAGAGTTGGTGCTTGATTTAATTCTGGACTGCTTGGCTTAGATGGCATAACAGAGATTCACACAAGGTCGTTTTAGACCTTCTCAAGACGATTTTTCACTGACAGATACAAGGAGGTCAATCCGTGTGTGATCTTCACGATGCAAGCTTTTGGGTTAACCTAACGGCCATACCAAGGGTATCGAGATGATCGTAACCAGGAAAACAATGATGCTAAGAGGCAGTCCAAATTTGAGGTAATCCTTCACCTGGTAACCTCCAACGCTGTAAACCATCGTATTGGTTTGGTAACCAAAGGGCGATAAAAAACTTGCTGAAGCGGCAATCATCAATGTGACTACGAACGGTGTCGGATTGCAATTCAGCGCTGAAGCTGCATTGAGCGCGATGGGGAACATTAAAACCGCCGCGGCGTTATTCGTTATGAGTTCGGTGCAAATCATCGTGGTGATATAGATTGCCGCAAGAGCCAATAGTGGCTCGCCGCCAGCGAGCGTCAGAAGCGCGTTTGCGATACTGGAGGCTGCCTGACTTTGCTCTAAAGCAAAGCCAATACCCAAGGCTGCGCCGATCACGATGAGGATCGACCAATCGACGCTCCTCCGAGCTTCGGTGGTTGTGCAACATCGCATCACAATCATGCATATTGCAGCAACTAACGCAGCGGACAAGATTGGGATTGCAGTCAGACTTGCTACCAAAACCATTGCCAAGAGAATCACAACACTGGTGAGAGCTTTTTCCGGCCGTCGTACATTTCCCTTTTTGACGGCGCTAACGAGATAAAAATCTCTGGATTCACGACGGCGATGTAAAAAAGAGAGTGAGGCTTCGAGAAGTAACACATCGCCCGTTTCAAGTCGGACGTCACCAAGTTTACCAGTGAGCCGTTTGTCACCTCGTGCAACTGCCACGACTGCCGCATTATAGTGCGATCGAAAAGATCCTTCGCGAATTGTTTTACCCAGTAAAGCACATCGCGGACTAACCACCGCTTCCACCAATGTTCGCTGCCAGGCTGGTATTTTTAGTTTACGCGCTTGATCATCTCCGGTAATCAAACCGCGTATTTTTCGCAGGTCAACGACGCTCTCCAATGCGCCCACCAAAATCAGCAAGTCATCTGCGTAGAGTTTTTGATCAGGTTTCGCAGGTAGGATTTGACCGTCGACTCTCTGTATTTCAGCAATGTACAAACCGGGAAGATGGCGTAATCCTGCCTGTTCGATGGTTTTCCCAACTAAGGGTCCATCGGGATCGACTTGAACTTCGACAGTGTATTGTTGTGGATCATCCGAGACGCTCACAGCCGATCGGCGACTCGGTAGCAACCAAGGAGCTGCGATTACCATGTACGCGAGTCCAAGAACGGTCGCTGGGATTCCCACAACTGCAGGACTGAAGAAGTTTAAAGGTTCAGTTGCTAAGCCTTTGACGATCGCCTGTTGGTTCAAATCGGCAACGATGAGATTTGTGCTTGTTCCGATTAAAGTGCACATCCCACCCAGAATCGACGCGTAGCTCAGAGGCAAGAGGAGATGACTTGCCGAGGAAGAGATCCGCCGTGATAGGTCGCTGATCGTCGGAATCAAAGCGACCACCACGGGTGTGTTATTCATCAGTGCGCTAAGACCGGCAACAGGAATCAGCAACCGCGAGAGCGCACCCTTGAGCGTTTTCGCGCGATTCAAAAACCAGCCGGTGGCAAATTCTGTACCCCCCGTAAACTCTAAGCCCGAAACGACGGCGAATAACAAAGCAATCGTGATCAGACCTTGATTACCGAAGCCGGAAACCGCTTTCTCAGGTGTGGGTAGTAGTTCTGACCCCGTGATACTCTGGGTAATCATGAGAATACCCAAGCAACTGACCGCCAAAAGATCATGCGGTGCAATTCTCATGGTCAGACTGACCATGAGGAGTAGTGCGACGGCTAGACTGAGCCAAGCTTCCCAGTGTTCCACAGTTCGATCGTGTCAGTTGGTGGCGGAAGATAAAGATATGACGATCGGTGTTAAGAAGGATTCCCGCCACGCCCTCTTGCTCACCATCTGACTGCAAAGCATAGATAGGAGTGGGCACAAATCGAATGCCGATTTTCGGAGGAATAATCCAAAGTAGGAACACTTCGTCTATTCTCCTAAACTATTCTCTGCGATCCCACTTAGTTTTGATAGCAATTAGTGGATAGAATCGGATTCCGGATGAAACGCGATGCCAGCCAATTCACGAGTTTTCGCCATGCAAAGGCAAATGAGTCTTACGCCCATCTTTTTGGTCTCAGCCATTCTGCTGATATTACATCAGGATTATTGGCTATGGAGCAGTGCAAAACTTGTTTTTGGTTTTCTGCCTGTCGGACTTTTATGGCACCTTGGTGTTTCCCTTGCTGCGGTCATTAGTTGGGCTTTGGTGACACAGTTTTATTGGCCATTTGACGACGATACACTTCTCGATCGCGTTGAAGAGCATGGTAACGAGACCTCCGACCAGGAACCAACAACTGATGGGGGGGCACAATCATGAACCCAGGAACAACGCAACTTTTGATCATCCTCGGATACTTGGTTCTCCTATTAGCAATCGGCTTTATTTCAAACCGACTCTTTCGTGGAACCAAAGCTGATTATCAGGTCGCGAGTCATTCGATTGGTCCCTTTTTGCTGGTGATGAGTTTATTTGGGACAACCATGACGGCGTTTGCCCTAGTCGGTAGTACCGGACAAGCGTATCGCGAGGGGATTGGCGTTTACGGGATGCTGGCCAGCAGCAGCGGCATCATTCATTCCCTGTGTTTCTTCTTGATAGGAGTGAAGGTTTGGACCTTTGCGAGGAAATATCAATACACGACCCAAATTGAGTTTTTTCGCGACCGTTTAGATAGCGACTTCATAGGTGTCTTGCTCTTTCCAGTTCTTGTGGGGTTAGTCATCCCTTATCTACTGATTGGCGTGATTAGTAGCGGAGGTGTGATTCAAGCAATGACCGCTGGTCTTGCACCTGATTTGAGTTGGTTTCAGAGCTTTCAGCCGGATCAATCTATTAATCCAGCCACACACGGTGGTGTTCCTCCTTGGCTTGGTTCACTGCTGATCTGCCTTGTAGTACTGACTTATGTTTTTTACGGCGGGATGCGCGGCACAGCTTGGGCAAATGCTTTTCAAACAGCCATCTTCATGATTTTAGGTGTTGTCACGTTTTATGTGATTGCAAATCGATTGGGCGGTAAGGCATCATTTTTCGAGAATCTCCAGCACTTAAGTTCAATCGTTCCTGAGTCACATTCAACTCGAAAAAACATGGCCCAAGGTCAGTTTTTGATGTACCTATTGATACCCTTATCAGTGGGGATGTTTCCGCATGTTTTCCAACATTGGATGACTGCGAAAAGCGCTCGAACTTTCAAGGCACCGGTCATCCTTCAGCCTCTTTTTATCATGATTGTCTGGGTACCTTGCGTTTTGATCGGCGTATGGACTTTTGGACTCTTTTCATCACCCGACCTCCATCCATCTGGTCCGCCGTTACCGACTTTCTCTAGTGGAGTTGTGGATGCGAACAAGATTCTGCCATTCCTAGTAAAAACACAAACTGGTGCGATCCTTGGTGGTTTTCTGGCTGCTGGAATCTTGGCAGCAATCATGTCAAGTTTAGACAGCCAGTTCCTCTGTCTTGGCACCATTTTTACGAACGACATTGTCACTCATTACGCGGGTAAAGATCGATTGAGTGATCGACAGCAGGTGTTGTTAACGAGAACTTTCATTGTGGTGATAGTTGCGGTCACCTACCTGTTGAGTCTAGGAAACGTACGAAGCGTCTTTGCGATGGGTGTGTGGTGCTTTAGCGGATTTGCCGCTCTCTTTCCGCTAATCGTTGCAGCGCTATATTGGCGGGGACTGTCTGCTTTTGGTGCGATGGCGAGCGTTGTTACGGCAATCGCTACTTGGGGTTTTTTGTTCTACCAAGGTTTGCAAGTGCCAATGGAACAGGGTGGTTTGAGTGCTTACATGGTGAACCTTGATATCAACGGTATCGATGTTTCACTAAAACCTGTCGTTGTCATGGTGTTCACATCAGCGGTGTCAATGATTCTTGTGTCTTGGATCACACCAAAGCCGAGTGAAACGGTTCTAAAGAAATTTTTCAATTTCGATCCGCCAAAGTAAGGTTGCTGTTCGAGCATAAAAAAAGCGGAAGTCGTTCATTCGACTTCCGCTTTGTCATATTAAGATGTGAATCGCTGATTAGTTCCCGAATGGATTACCACCGAATGGGTCAGCGTTTCCACCAAAAGGATCTTTGTTCGCAGGTGCCGCTCCGCCAAACGGATCTGCCCCGCCAGCGTTACCTCCGCCGAATGGATCGTTGTTTGCAGCGGGTGTTTGATTGGCAGGTGCCGCTGTTGCTTCTCCAGCGAATGGGTCATTCATTGCATTCTTTAGAGCGTCATCGTCAACGACACTTGCTGATCCTCCTGCAATGTCTGCCGCAAAAGGATTCACGATATCGGATGGCACTGGTGGAGGAGTGATTCCACCGCTGGCGGACGGTGTAACACTACCTGCAGCAAGTTCACCGTATCGCTGCTGGGCTCTTTCCATTCTTGCTTCTAAAGCAGCCAGCTTTGCTGTTTTGCGAATACTCTCCAGTTGGACTCGACCGCTGCCTTGAAATCTAGAAAGGGTATGACCCACGGCGAAATTGGTTCTTGAATTTGCTTCGATTTCAGCGCCACGCTTCCAGTCCGCTACCGCATCTTCGGATTGACCGTTGTCATAGGCGAGAATGCCACGAAAGTAGTAAACACGGGGATCTTCCAATCCATGATCGATTGCGGAGCTGAACATTTCCTTCGCATCGTCCTGATTTCCCACATAGTAAGCGTGGATACCACGGCCGAACATTTCACTCAGCAATGCCTGATCTGCTTGAGCCTTCGATGCACCAAAAATCAAACCAGAAATAGCGATTGTCAACGCAATTTTCTTCATCGTGC
This sequence comes from Rubripirellula sp., assembly GCA_022425745.1. Lineage (GTDB taxonomy): Bacteria > Planctomycetota > Planctomycetia > Pirellulales > Pirellulaceae > Rubripirellula. Next base: position 4,517 of record JAKMEW010000519.1, on the reverse strand, counting down.
CCGCTTCCTTCCCCCAAAATTGAACCGTCTGGTTTATGCCATGATCGCACTCAGCAGTTATCGTATCGGCAGGATGAGGTTCAAACTCCGACAAACACCGCAAAACTACACTCAACTTTAGTTATCACGAAAGTAAGCGGCAACTTATTTCTTGAATCGAGAGGTTCTTGAGCGATCTTTTGCCGTCAGGACGAATCGCTTTCAAATCATGCAAGACACCGATCCACCCAAAGGGGTGGTTTTTTGCTGGCGCGATGGCTCTCGTTTAGCTGCAAATCCAGCCACCACCCAAGACACGAGGTCCGTCGTAAACGACTGCTGCCTGTCCAGGTGCGACAGCCAACTCTGGTTGCTCGAAATCGACTCGAAATCGCGTTGGATCATGGTCAATTAATGTAACACGACCTCGTTTCGGTTCACCGTTGTAGCGAATTTGAATTCCAACCTCGTTCGGAATCTCATTGAGATTATCAATGAGCCAATTGGCATCATCGGCATCAAAAGTCTTTCTCGCGAGCGATTGCTTATTCCCTAAAACGACTTGTTTTGTTTCTGGGATGATGCGAGTCACGAAAACAGGTTCACCAAGAGCGATTCCTAAACCTTTGCGCTGACCGACTGTGAACGCTTCATAGCCTTGATGTTCACCGACGATTTGGCCATCGGTGTTCACAAAATGACCAGCAGTTTGCCCAGCTCTCTGAGGGTCTTTGGCTCGGACAAAGTCACTGTGATGACCCTGAGTGACGAAACAGATCTCTTGGCTGTCCCGTTTTCCTGCGACGCCCAGCGATAGGCTCTCAGCGATTTGGCGAATTTTTGGCTTTTCGAATCCTCCGACTGGCAACAACATTCGGCTTAGTCGGCTCTTATCGATCCCGAACAGTGCATAGGACTGATCCTTATCGGAATCTAATCCTCTCAAGAGTTGATAGGTGCCATTTTGATCGGTATCGGATTCACCATTTGCGATGTGTTTTCGAGCGTAATGACCGGTAGCGACAAATTCTGCTCCAATGTCATCAGCGTAGTCAAATAAGCGACCGAATTTGATCCAGTGGTTGCATTTAACGCATGGATTCGGGGTACGACCGGCGAGGTAATCATCGACAAAATAATCGACAATTCGCTGAAAATCACTCTGCAAATCGAGTGCATAAAAAGGAATTTTCATGTTCAGCGCTACACGTCGCGCGTCAGCCGCATCGGAGGCGGTGCAGCACCCCTGTTTGTGGTCGGCACGCTGTTGATGCAAGCGACCTGACTGTGCTCTCGGATCCTCCTTAATCACCGGCAGGGAATTTTGCGACCGCTGGGTTGCTGACTCAACCTGACATGCCTGACTTGATTCTTCCCCGTGCCGCATGAAGACACCGATTACTTCATGGCCTTCTTCCAGAAGTAAATGGGCCGCCACACTTGAATCGACACCCCCACTCATCGCTAGAACGACGCGCGACATGTATATTTCACCTCGATATTTAAATTGCTGGAATTGATAATTCTATTAGCGATTACTTCGGACAAGCAAACCCGAGTCAGATCTTCTCATATGATCTATCATGCTTGGGTGCACTTTACACCACATCATACGCATGGAGTCCATCACGAGAATGGATGCTGAACTACTTTCTAGAAGCAAAGAGATCAAGGCGCGTCTTCTCCAACTAGGAGACTCTCTTTGACTACTCTGCAAAGAAAGAGCGAATTCATGCGATCGAAAATCAGATGGGGGAGGCTGGATTCTGGGACGACAACGAGGCTGCGCAGCGAGTCGTTTCTGAGCTAAAGGGACTGAAAACGGTTGTCGCTCCCATGAATGATCTAACCGGTTCCTCCGAAGATCTTGAGGTTCTCTTCGAGATGGTTGACGAAGATGCTTCCGTCCGCACTGAAGTTGAAACGGAATTGAGTCGTCTGGAGGATTTGCTTGAAGTTTTAGAACTCAAGGCATTACTCAATGGTCCCAATGATTCTGCCGGAGCCATCCTCACGATCAATGCGCGTGATGGAGGAACTGATGCGAATGACTGGGCAGATATGATGCTGCGGATGTATTCTGCCTGGGCAGTGGATCATTCTTATTCGATTGAACTGTTGGACCGGCAGGAAAACGAAGAAGCTGGGATCAACCATGCTTCGATCGCTATCCGTGGCCCAATGGCATACGGCTACCTAAAAGGTGAAGAGGGTATGCATCGGCTTGTGCGCATCAGTCCCTTCAACAGTGAGGGTAAACGCCAAACAAGTTTTGCTGCGGTGAGTGTATCGCCCGAGATTGATGATTCAATCGAGATTGATATTCAGGAGAAGGACGTTCGCGAAGACCGCTATCGAGCAGGTGGCGCAGGGGGACAGCATGTCAACAAAACAGATAGCGCAATTCGCCTTACCCATGTTCCGACCAATACCGTGGTTCAATGCCAAAATGAGCGGAGCCAGCACCAGAACCGAGCGACGGCTTGGAAAATGCTTCGTGCAAAACTAGCTCGAATCGAAGAAGAGAGACGTGAGGCAGAAGACGCCAAGAAGTACGAGACGCAAGCGCGAACAGGATTTGGTTCACAAATTCGAAACTATTTCTTGCATCCCGATCAACGTGTGAAAGATGCGAGAACTGGGCACTACGTTGGGAATTTCAATAGCGTCATGGACGGACGTGAGCTTCAAGGTTTTTTCGATGCGTTTCTGAGGCTTAAGGCCGGTAAGACCGTGGCGAACCAATCTGAATAGAACAGAAATCACAGTTTCGTTTACCTCGCTGCAATCGGCAATTATGGACTCCTTGCAGCAAACGCTTTACCTATGATTTTGGGTTTTCTGCTGTACGCGGAATTCGAAGTTTCACTCGATCACTGATAATCAGTGGTCGGGTAGCTACTTCGTTGCTGAACCGATGATTGATCGGAACAACAGGCGTTTTAACATGATTGTCATGAGAGTGATTTGTTGATTGTAAAGCACTTAGTTTTGCTTTCGCCTCGATCACTTCGGTCAATTGTGCGTTTAGCATCCGGTTACGGCGAACCTGGCGATGGAGGTGTTCTTTCTGTTCAAGGTAATCACCTTCGAGTTGGCTGAGCGACGATCGAATTGTGTCGTAGTTTTTTATGGCGTTGGAAAGCTCGCTGGATTTCCTTGCTAGATTTACTTTAAGTTCGTCCACTAAAGATCGGTATTGGTGAAGTTCATCGACCTGCATTTTTCTTTGTCGCCATGCAAACTTTGCTCTCTCGTAACGTTGTGATTCGAGCGATTCTTGGATCCTTTTTGAGCTTCGAATACCGGAAAAGAGACTTGCAAAGATCAAGCCAGCGGAAAAGAAGAGAACCGCAGAGGCGATTGGCATTCCAGCGAGTTCATTCATCGGTAAGTTCCAAAAACCAAGGATTTTAGCGCAGGATCACTGCAACAACCGATGCCTACCAAAGAACTGCTATGGAGTCGAGCGGAATTATCATTCGAAGATCGGCGGTTAGCCATCACGGGGTTTCGGGAGACCGTGAAACATCAAGTTTCAGGGGTGATGGTTACCACCACTCCCTTGAAAGCTGGAGTTCGGCTAGCGGGATCGGAATCCCGTGAGACCAAAACATTGGCTTCCGGGTAATACATCAACGCGTTGCCTTTGCGAATTTTCTCGTAGGAGCGAACGCGAATATTCTCCATGGTCCCGGTTTTGCTATTCACGACGACTCGTTGATTGTGCTTTAGGGACAACAACGAAAGATCATCCGGATGGATCAAGATCACGTCCCTTCCGTCCTGATTCCGGTACAGATCTTCCTCTTCATAAACAACCGTGTTGAATTGACCTTCACTGCGCACGGTCATCAAACGGAACTCATGTTCATTGTTCGCTAAGAGCGGTGGCAGCGTGTGAATGTGAAGTTGAGCTCTTCCGTTTTCCGTCGCAAATACTGGTGAATGTACGGTGCGTCCTTCAATCTGAAACTCGCTTCGGCTTTGTCCGATATTTTTTATTTGTTCGTAACCCGGCACAACGGAACCAATCCAATGTCTAACCCTCTCAGGTTCTCGCATGGATTTCCAATCGATCTTGCTTGAGGTTTCTGAAAGTCGTGAACCGATTTCGGCAATGATCTCTAATTCACTCCGAGGTCCCATTAGCCGTTTGGGTCCACCATCACTCAACCGCACGAAGTTAAACATCGATTCTTGTGTCGTAGCGGCGGGTTCTTCGTCTCGCGCGAGTACTGGTAGGATGTACGTTTCCTTAGCTAGCCCATGAACGTGACCCGTATTCAAGGTCGTGTTCAACATGACCGACATATCTAATTTAGAAAGTGATTCATCAGCGAAACGAGAATCGGGATTGGAGCCGTAAAGGTTTCCGCCGAGGAAGATGCCAAGTGACATCTGAGACTGTGCCGCAGCTTCCATGCACGCAAGTGTATCCAGACCAGGAGTGTTCGGCAGCTTCAGTGAATAATTCTTTTCCAGCGCATCAAAGATTGCTTTCTTTAACGTGGGTGTGACCCCAACACTTCCAATGC
>JAKMEW010000486.1 GCA_022425745.1 Rubripirellula sp. | reverse complement strand
TCTCCCACGTCTGATGGACGATGTAGCACGCAGCGTGCCAAAATAGCCGTGATTTGTTGGTAAGCTCGCAAACTTGTCGTCTGTCCTGAGAAAGATCATTGCTAATGCCTTTACCGGAGGAGATTCTCCACTCGCATCAAAATCAAATTCCGCTGCAATCGATTGAATCATCCAGAGGGGGTCGTGCAGTACTTTGCACGTGTCGTGCAGCGAATTGCGTTTGAGGCGGTCATCTTCGGTTTCGTGATTCGCTAGACTGGTGTACTCAGGAGATCAATCCTGACGCGGACGTTCTCGATTCTAAGCTCATGATTCAAACGCCCATCAGCTGTAGATTGGTGCTTATGATTGAGCGACTGTAGCGATGATTTTGGTTTAGGAGTGATGGATGAGATTTGCAGGTTGGTGTTTTTTCTGCGTTGCATTCTGCCTGATTGCGAGTCGTGTGGATGCGGCAACTGGTCGGCGACCGAATGTGATCGTGATTTATTCCGACGATCAGGGGACGCTTGATCTGAACTGTTATGGTTCCAAAGACTTGCACACGCCGCACCTTGATCGCCTGGCGGAACGAGGTGTTCGATTTACTCAGATGTATTCTCCCTCCGCGATTTGCTCAGCGTCTCGTGCTGGTTTGATGACGGGGCGATTTCCCGCGCGGGCTGGTGTGCCATCAAATGTGTCTTCAACCAAAGGTGTTCCGGGGATGCCTGCCAGCGAAGTCACTCTCGGTGAGTTGATGAGCAAGCAAGGCTATCGAACCGCGCACATCGGCAAATGGCATTTGGGTTACACGCCCGAAACGATGCCCAACGCTCAGGGTTTCGATTATTCGTTTGGCCATATGGGTGGCTGCATTGATAACTACTCACACTTCTTCTACTGGCAGGGACCTAACCGACATGACCTCTGGCGCAACGGAACGGAGGTGTTTGAGGATGGAGAGTTCTTTCTTGATCTAATGGTGGATGAGGCAACGCAATTCATTCGATCACCTTCTGAGAAACCGTTCTTTATGTATTGGGCGATCAATGCACCGCATTACCCGATGCAGGGAACCTCGAAGTGGCGCGATCAGTATCGCCATCTGGATTCACCTCGCCGTCAGTATGCGGAATTTGTGTCAACAGTGGACGAGAAGGTTGGTGCAATTTTGGAATGCCTCGACGAACTATCAATGACCGACAACACGCTAGTCGTATTTCAGTCCGATCATGGTCACTCAACGGAAGAGCGAGCGTTTGGAGGGGGCGGTAACGCGGGACCTTATCGTGGCGCAAAAGGTTGCCTCTTCGAAGCTGGTATTCGCGTGCCCTCGATTGTTTCTTTTCCCGGAACGATCCCCACCAATGAGGTGCGTGATCATTTGGCCACAGGATGCGACTGGTATCCGACCATCGCTGATTTTTGTGGCTTGCCATTGCCGGGGCACCATCTAGATGGCAGGAGTCTCAAGAGTTTGATTGAGTCGAAAGATAGCGTTAGCCCTCACGCGTCTTTCTTTTGGCTTCTCGGTCGTGGTGAACGCGCGCAGTGGGCGGTGCGACGAGGTGATTGGAAGCTTCTGGGGAACCCAGCTGATCGATCCGAGGGGGCAGGTCAGATCCAGCTGCCTTCCCGCTTCCTTGTCAACTTGGCTGAGGATATTAGCGAGAGTAAGAATCTAGCTGCCGAGCACCCGGAGATCGTTCAGGAACTTGAAACGATTATGCAGCAGCACGTGGTCAGCATCGATGAGCCGAAATAGTATTGGCGGCAGCTTTACATATCATCCTTGGGTTGGATATTAGCACCTGAGTGAGCTTCTCACTCAGGCTCGGCTCGGGGAAGCCATTGATCGTAGTGCTGTGCACTTTGGCTGGACCAAAACGGAGACGAACCCCACAGTGGAACGGTGGGTAAGGAGGACTGCCAAGTGCCTAGCATTTGGTAGAGTTCTTCAGCACGAGTACGATCTTGGTCGAATCGATTTTCTGTTTCTGCCATGTCGGCGTTGGGCCGGAACATTTCAGCTGGGCGATGCGATAAGTGGATCAACTTGTCTGGGCCATCCAGCACAGCGGTTTGTCCCTGAAGCCGCCAAAACAGAGTGCGTCTCTGCGGATCTTCAGCGCCTGAGAGCATGGGCAAAAGATTCACTCCGTCGTAAGCACCGTATCGACGAACCATTTTTTTTCTGTTGTTCTTATCTTCGTGACTGCGAGCCTCCGCTAAAGGTAGGGCGTCCGCTTTTGCTGCAGCAAGGAAGGTAGGAAGGAGATCCAAGCTTGATACAACACCGCTTTGACGGGACTGCTTTGGGATCACTGTTGGCCATGACCAAATCATGGGAATTCGTATTCCGCCCTCTTTAAGACATCCTTTCACACCGGATAGAGGGCCATTCCAGCTTCCATTATTGGTGGCTCCTCCGTTGTCGGAGAAGAAGCATATCAGTGTGTTGTCGATCTGTCCTGTTTTTTCCAAAAGCGAGATCACTCTACCGATTCCGCGATCCATCGCATAAACCATTGCAGCATAGGTACGTCGTTTAGGATCCTTGATGGATTCGAAAAGGGCTTCGTCTTCCTTCGTTGCCTGTCTAGGTCCATGGGGCGCGTTGTAAGAAAGAAAGAGAAACCATGGATGATCTTTTTGTTGCCGGTTTCCAATCCAATGAATCGCCTCGTCAGTAAAAAAATCGGTCAGGTAAGGACTCGAGAATTCTCGAAGCGGTTCTCCGTTTCTTTCCAGCTTATTGTTCTCTGGGTTCGGAAAGTAACCGTGTCCTCCACCGAGCATACCGCAGAAATAATCGAAGCCTCGTTTTTGTGGATGAAACAAGTCGCCGGTGCCAAGATGCCATTTTCCGATCAGTCCGGTTTGATATCCCGCGTGACGAAGGTGGTCCGCCAGAGTGTGCTCACCGGGTGGGAGCCCGAGCAGTTCTGGGCGGGTTGCGTAGTTGTCAGATGTTTGGTTCAGATTTCCTTCGTATCCAAAGCGACGTGGGTCTCGCCCTGTAATCAATCCTGCGCGGGATGGCGAGCACACTGCGCTCGC
>JAKMEW010000485.1 GCA_022425745.1 Rubripirellula sp. | reverse complement strand
ATACATGGGACCTATCAAGTCTCTATGCGGATCACGATGCGTGGGAAGCAGACTTCAAACGACTTGAAACTTGGATACCCAAGTTTGAGAGTTTTCGCGGCAAGCTAAGTGAATCGGCCGAGCAATTGGCAGCGGCACTCACTTTCGATAGCGAGTTTGATCGTGTTGCGGAGCGACTAGGAACCTTTGCCTTCTTGAAAACAACAGAGGATCAGGGGAATAGCGATTACCAAGCAATGAAGGCGAGGTTCCAAAATCTCGCTGTCCGTGCGGGGCAAGCCTCAAGCTTCATGCGTCCCGAAATCATGTCTATCCCCGAAAGCACGATTGAGCAGTGGATCGACGACGAGCGGTTAAAACTTTTTCAATTGCAGCTTCAACGCTTACTCAGGTATCGCAAACACACACTTAGTGATCAAGAAGAACGGCTCCTTGCGATGCAGGGAGAAATGGCCTCCGCAGCGGGAAACGCGTTTCGCCAACTCAACGATGCGGATTTACGTTTCGGCGAAATCGAGGACCACGAAGGTAAAAAAACGGAGCTGTCACACGCAACGTTTGGCCAATTCCTGATCAATCCTAACCAGGCAATCCGCGAAAAGGCCTTCCACCAGTACTATGATCAGTTCTCGGCCCACGAAAACACACTCGCCGCAACCTTGGCAGGTAGCATCCACCGTGATGTTTATTATGCTCGCGCAAAAAACTACGCCAGCAGTCTCGAAGCCTCGCTCTTTCCTGACAACGTTCCTGTCGCCGTTTATGACAACTTGATCAAAGCGGTCCGCAATTCATTACCTTCGGTTCACCACTACCTCGATGTGCGCCGAAGAAAGATGGGACTTGAGAGGCTGCATCATTATGACACCTACGTCCCAATCTTGAGCAATCTGGATAAGACGCATCAGTGGGACCAAGCAGTCGAGGTGGTCATCCAATCCCTTCAGCCACTCGGCTCGGAGTACACCGAGACGCTCGAAGCGGGTCTTCGTGGCCGATGGTCCGATCGTTACCCCAATCGTGGCAAGCAGAGCGGTGCCTTTAGTTGCGGCTCGTACGATGGCGACCCGTACATCCTAATGAACTTCAAACCCAAAGTATTGAACGATGTGTTCACTTTGACTCACGAAGCGGGCCACTCAATGCACAGCTGGTATTCGGCCAAACATCAGCCATTCGAATACTACAACTACACCATCTTTGTGGCGGAAGTCGCGAGTACTTTCAATGAACAATTGCTGACCGAGCACTTGCTCAATAACGCAGCGAGCGATTCTGAACGTGCGTACTTAATCAACAATGAACTGGACAGCATTCGCGCAACAGTCATTCGGCAGACCATGTTCGCAGAATTCGAGAAACGAACGCACGAGATGGCCGAGGCCGGTGAACCACTCACGGTTGAGTCGTTCAAACAAGTCTATCGCGAACTACTCGAAGCATACTTTGGGCCAGATTTTGTGATCGATGATTGCCTGTCACTGGAGTGTTTCCGAATTCCACACTTCTATCGAGCATTTTACGTTTACAAATACGCTACAGGACTGAGTGCCGCCATCGCCCTCTCACGCCGTGTTCTTGATGGTGGCCAGCAAGAGCTTCAGGATTACCTCAACTTCCTCAAGGGTGGGTGCAGCAAAGATCCGCTCGACCTTCTGCGTGGGGCGGGCGTGGACATGTCAACACCTGAGCCCGTGGAAACCACACTCAAACGATTCCAATTGCTAACGGATGAATTGGATGGCTTGATCTAATAGCCAGCAATTGCGGCTCATGTGGTTAGGTAAATCGGACTCACTGAGAATCGGCAGCGAAAACTCGCAGCGAAAACTCGCGGCGAGAACTGGCGTTGATACCGGTCCTCAAGATCGTGTGCCAAGTGATGCTTAGTGATTCAAACCAAATGCATCGGATCACTGATAGAACTCAGGATCGGGCAAAGTTTCGGGTCGCCGAATGATCGTCGCCTCAATGATGCTATCCGCTGGCACTTCTTGCTCACCCTTCTTCTTTTTCTCGTGAGGATCGACGCGATTGAGACGACAAACGGCCTCCATCCCCTCGATGACCGCCCCGAAAATGGTTTGGTCACGCTGTGCATCAACGATCGGAGTAAGAAGGATGGCAAATTGGCTACTCGCTGAATTGGGATAAAACCTTTCCTCTAACTCTTCCTCACGAGGAACCTTAGCCATCACCAGGGCTCCACGCAGGCCAGACCGAGCATCCGGTCGGGTGTGCTCATCAGCCAGAAATTTCACGCTTGGATCGCCCGGTGTAAAATCCGGATCGCCTGCCAATGCTAACAGATGCTCGATCACCTGAAAGAAATCCTTACCGTCATAAAATCCTTCTTCAACCAACTGAATGAACCGTGATACCGCAGTTGGAGCTTGATCGATAAAGAGTTCAGCAACGAAATCCCCTTGAGTGGTTTTAAATTTCACACGAGGCAGATGATCGGATTCAAATTCAGCGGCACGCTGTTTTTCTTCTGCCTCATACTCTTTGCGTAGGTCCTCAAGCGAGTATTCCAAACGCAAATCAATCTCTTTCTGATCTTCATCCGGTACAGCTTCATACAGCTGCTTGGCCATATCAAACTGCCCACAGACAACCGCTGAGCGGGCAGCCACCTCGAACATATATTGAAGATTGGATCCGCCATCAATGAGTCTCGCTGCACCCTCGAGAGTTTGCCGGTCGTAGAAACCGATGCTGTGACGGTGCTGCAGCATCGTCACCATGTAGGTAATCGCCTCTTTGTCATAACCAATTCGAAGGATGTCCAAGGCGGCATCGTAGACTTTGCTCATCATGATTCTGGAACGATTACGCTCGTCTGAGTACGCACGGCGAAACTTGCGACCATACTGCTCGCGATTCGCGTACTTGATGTAGATCTC
>JAKMEW010000449.1 GCA_022425745.1 Rubripirellula sp. | reverse complement strand
GTAATAAGATGCGAATCGCAGCATGAAGACGCTTGAAGGCGGCATCGTCTTCAAAAGGCAGATTCAAGTGGACGCTCTGGACATTGCACCATCCATGCCTCCGGCAATTGAAAATTCGGTCGTACGTTGTATAAATCTCAGCGTTTTCGTGCTGCCAGAGCATCGATTCTCGCTCTGGATCCATCCATGGGTGCATGGCTGTAGGCAGCAACTTTAGGTTGAGTGCCTCAAGTGTTGGCTGCGCATCCGCAATCGCTTCGCGAAAAATTCTCTCGGTGTCGACCATGCTCGCTTGAGGTTCGGTCGTCTTCACCTCGATGACATGTGAAGCGAGCTCGTTACACCAAGTCGCTGATCCTCGTGTGACATCATCGGCTGCGCCACCAAAGAGTGTGAGGAACTGGTCAGCGATCGGACGTACTGCGAGCGTGTCCGCATCGACCAGCATGTACTCAAGTTCGATTCCGCTGACTTCGAATAATTTATAGCGTCTCATGAATGATGCATCTTCTTTCGCTCAATGCGATGCAGGAATGACTCCATGATTCGCCTGTAGAGTTCATCGCGTAAGATTGCGTCTTCTACACCTGAATCAAGGTTTGGATTGTCGTTGACTTCGATCACGTAGGCATTGTTATCTGATTGCTTCACATCGACTCCGTAGAGGCCATCGCCTATCAGCGAGGCGGCCTTCATCGCGGCATGCACAACCTTTCGTGGAGCTAGCTCGATTGGAACGGTCTCATACCTTCCCCACCGCGTTGATTGATTCTCACGATGATGTGCGATTTGCCAGTGGCCGCGCGCCATATGGTACTTACAGGCGAAAAGTCCGCGGTTATCCATGATTCCGATTCGCCAGTCATAATCCGTACGCATGTATTGCTGCGCGATGATCAACTCCGACTCAGTGAATAGTTTTTTTAGGTGCTCCCTTAGTTCTTGCTCATCATTGACTTTGACCACACCGAGCGAGAAAGCGCTTTCCGGGCTCTTGAGGACGCAAGGGAAGCCGAGTTCCGTTATGACGGTTTGCCAGTTGTCTTTGTGAAGAACCACCGTTTCCGGCACTGGGACACGATTCTTTTGCAGTAGCTCTGCGAGGAACACTTTATTTGTGCACCGAAGGATCGAAATCGGATCGTCAATCACTACGAGTCCTTCATGCTCGGCGCGCCTCGCCATCCGGTAGGTGTGATGGTTGATAGCGGTGGTTTCGCGAATGAACAATGCGTCGAATTCCAGTAATCGAGCTGAATCATCATGTGTGATTAGCTCCGCATTGATGCCAACATGGGACGCCGCCTTTATCATTTTCTTAAGTGCTGATTGGTCTGACGGGGCAAGGTCACCCTCCTTGGGGTTGTGTAGGATCGCCATGTCAAATCGGAAAGTGGCTTTTCGGCTGGACGGTTGTTTTCCGGTGCGGAAATGGAGGATCGCGCTTTCCGCCACGAAGGAGCGATGTGACTCTGGAACCTCTGCTGTTCCAATTGCCTTAATGCTCTTAAGACTCCACTTTCCTCGACGCTTGAAATCAAATCTTAATAGGGGGGCCTGAAAGAGATTGAATAATGCCCTTGAGAGGCGATCGTACCGCTTTGCCGTGTTGCGACCGAAATAGACGCTCAGAGTGAACTCATCAGAGGCGATTGGCGCAAAGGAAGTGTTGATAATTTCCTGTAGTTCATCAGGAATAAGTCGCATCGCCGTATTGCGTCGGAGGTCTTGGATGGTTCGGACCGTTGGGAACGCTCGCTGCCCTCTTGCTTCAGCCAAAAGCGACACGTAATAGCCGAGCTTCTTATAGGCGTATGATTGGCAGAGATTATAGACTCGCACACCGCTACGTTTGCTCCAGCGTTGATTGGTAAGGTAGTCTCGAACCTCAACCTGTTCGATGTCGGTGATCTCGTCGAGCCACGCATCGCTGGTGTCTGTGATCATGATGATCGCCATATGCAATCACTAGGTCCTATCAAGTGGTGGTGTTGTTTCGGAACGACGCGGGCGAACCGTTAGGAGATTGGCGTCGTAGGTGACGATGCCGAGAAATAAGGCCGCTAGCACCTTGTCGAAGCTCGCGTAATAGAGATGCTCATCCCCGAGTGGATTGGTGGTCAGTGGATCGGCAATCCATATCTTGTTTCCTGTTCTCTCTATCCCATAGAGAACCACGAAATGGCCGGCGGGATCGCCCGCAAGATCATTTGAGTCACTACAGGCAAGATCCGCTCCAACCTCCCCGATCACTTGTTCCAGGGAGATCGTGTCGTTCCAATATTGGTAAACCGCATGAAGGCATGTTGGCCCGCAAGTTGAATCCGTCGGCTGTGATTGAATCGAAAAAGAAGGGTAAGTCGGCATGAATGAGTTAGGACACAGCCCAAGTGAACCGGTGTTCGATGGTAAATCTCATTCGGATGCCGACTCGGTTTTCTGGCAGTTAGCTAACCGAGAGTGTGCTCCGAAAGTTCCAAGTCAATCATTCCGGATGAATTGCGCAATTGACTGGATGATCTAAGAACCTCAGCTGGTCGTAAAAGTATCACGAAACTTTCCCAAGAGAGTCAGCTTTTTTCGGGCAACCCCAGAAGGGTCCCAGGAGATTTTCTGTTATGGATTTACCCACAGGACCTTGGGATGCTTCTGAGCGTTCTCAGACTATCCCGACGGGCTGTTAAACGGACCGCAGATCCGGTTTTGGGCTTCAGTTTCAACGATGGCCCCGAAACTGGATAAATAGTCCTTGCAGCCACGTATTTAAAAGTGCTCTTTTATTCACTTCCCATCATCCGATCGATGGACGAATAGTGTGATACCGCTGACCAGATTCGCGAATAAACCTCAAGGCCTACCGGCAACGGTTCCATGTCCCCATCTCATCGACCGATACGTCAAAACCTTTTTGCTAGCTCAACCGATGGTGCGGCTTTCGGTGGGATGGTTGGGATTGGTGAGAGCTACGTTGCGGCATTTGCTTTGGCGCTCGGGCTTGGTGAACTCGTCTCTGGCTTGGTCGCCAGCCTCCCGGTGCTCGCTGGCGGTTTCATGCAATTGATATCGTTGCCTGCGGTGCGTTGGATCGGGTCGGAGCGACGATGGATTTTGTTTTGTGCATCGGTCCAGGCGATCTCTTTTCTGCCCTTCGTCGTGGCTGCACTGGTGGGTTCCATGCCGATCTTGGCGGTGTTCGGTGTTGCCTCCATCTACTGGGGAGCCGGTCTTGCGACAGGTCCAGCATGGAGTGTTTGGATTGAATCGATGATCCCTCACGAGGTTCGTGTCCGTTACTTTGCTCGACGAAGTCGACTGACGCAGCTTTCGACCATGTTCGGGTTCATTCTTGGGGGACTGGCACTTTCAATCATGGAATCCCGCGGGGAGGTACTGCGGGGTTTTGCAATCATGTTTGCTTCGGCGTTACTGATGCGATTGCTTTCGGTCTACTGGCTTTCAAAGCATGTCAGTTTAGAGCGGTCCCACAGGGATGCCGGGTAGGCTGCACCTACAGGAGAGTTACCTGATACAGAGTTTTCACCAATGTCCAAACAGGGGAAACGTTTAATCATCTTTTTGGTTGCGTTGCAGGTGTGTGTGCAGCTCTCGGGGCCCTTCTTCACACCCTTTATGCTCAAAGAATTGCACTTGACCTACTCCGCGTACGTTGGCTTGATTGCGGTCAGTTTTGTCACCAAAGCGATGAGCTTGTCGGTTTGGGCAAACATTGCCAAGCGGACTAGTGCTGGCACGTTACTGTGGATTGGGTCAGTTGGCATCGTCCCGCTCGCTTCGCTATGGATCGTGTCATCAAACTACTACTGGTTGATGTCGGTTCAACTGCTCAGCGGTTGGCTTTGGGCTGCCTACGAACTTGGTTTTTTTCTCATGTTTTTTGAGGTGCTCCCGAAGAATCGGCGGGTGCAAATGCTTACGGTCTATAATTTTGCTAATTCCGCAGCGATATTCGTTGGCGCGATCGGTGGTGCGTTGATCCTCTGGCTTAGTGGTGCCGGGGTCATCGGTTACTGGACGCTGTTTGGCTTATCCTCTTTGGGGAGGTTGCTTTGCCTGGGAATCCTCGCAAGTGCTGGATTGGCAGCGGTACCTGTTATTGGGATCAGTGTCCGCGTGTTGGGTATACGGGTCGGCAACGCATCGCTCGACGCACCGGTTCTTCCCTCACTGAATAACGCAACAAACACGCGTTAGAGAGTGTGTAAGCATCGGGGAATACTGATGCTTTCCGGTGGAGTGCACTTTACAATACCTTACATCGTATAGGCTTGAGGCACTTGCTAAGTGATTGGCATGACGACTGCAAATGCTTGCTTGTCACGCACCCTCTGACTTTTTCTGGAATGGTTGTATGCTGAAAAGACGTGAATTTATCGCAGCAGGCTTATCCGCTTCCTCAATCGTCACTCTCCAAGGAATTGACGGCTCTCTTTGTATTGGACAGTCTCGAAGTCTTGATTCAAATTCGGTTCAGATCGGAAACCTTGTGCCCGATGAGGATTTGATCGCTTACGTCCACCGAGTACGGGGAACATTTGATTCGGATTTGTACCGACAGATTCTTGGAGCAGCGAACGAGTTTAAAGAGGGTGACTCGGCGTTGGGCTTGGCAGCGGAGAACGATCAATCCCGTCAAAGAGCTAGACGTCTGCTGAGCCGAACCAAGTTGCACGACATTGATGCTAATGCGCCGCATCAGGACAAGGTCTATCGTGAGGGCATAGCCTGCGTCGAACACCAGAGTCGTGTTGGACAGTGGACGCTGGGAGAACTAAAGGAAAAATTGCTTTCCGATGACGGGGGAACGATCCAATCTTACAGTTCCCACCTCTCGAGTGACGTCATTGGCTGCGTTTGCAAGTTGATGACCAATTCTGAGTTGATCAAAGTTGGTTCAAAAATCTTTAATCCACTGCCAGGCACCAAATTAGGTGCTGAGGGATATTTGGGTGCTCGGATTCAGCCCAACTCGCCAACGGACCATCCGGATGACATCATCTGGCAGGTGTTGGACGGCTGGTCTTATGCTGTCGGTGACATGCTCTTGGGTACCAATCCGGTGTCAAGTGATCCTGAATCGGTAGCCGCTATCGAGAGAGCTTTGAAGGATCTCTTGGAGACATTTCAGCTAACTGATTTCATGCCGCATTGCGTGTTGTCGCACATAGACATTCAGCATGAAGTGGAGGAATCGCAGCCCGGCTCAACAGCGTTGTATTTCCAGAGTATCGGTGGGTGCGAGGCTGCCAATGAAACGTTTGACACGAGTACCGCGGATTTGTGCCGCTATGCTGACGAACGTGAAGGGCGATATGGGCTGTATTTCGAAACGGGGCAGGGCGCAGACTACACCAATGGTCACGGTTTTGGATTTGATATGGTTTTGCATGAGTCGCGAAAATACGGCTTGGCAAGATCGCTTAAGCGTCGTGTGGGCGAGGCGAGATTGAGATCTGCTCGGCATCGAGTTGAGCAACTCCACGGAGGTGAGGCAAAGTTAGATGAACGTGGGTCGACTCAGACTTTACAGCCTTGGGTTCACTTGAACGATGTTGCGGGATTCATTGGTCCTGAGGTGTTCCGAACGCGGGATCAATTGGTTCGCTGTTGTCTTGAAGATATTGTGATGGGCAAGCTGCACGGGCTTTGCATCGGTCTGGACGTTTGTTCCACACTTCACATGGACATATCACTGGATGATTTGGATTGGTGTCTCGAGAAGATCATGCCAGCGTGTCCGGCATACTTGATGGCGCTCCCCACCAAGATTGACCCGATGCTCGGTTACCTCACGACGGGGTACCAGGATCATGTGCGACTACGTACGCGGTTCAAGCGTAAAGTGAATGACCCAGTGTGGGAGTTTTTTAAGCGATTGGAAGTGATCGATCATCGCGGGAAGCCAACGGAGCATTTCGGAGATCCACTGTGGGTCTATTTGAAATTGCGACGAGCGAAGCAAGATACAAGAACCGAAGCGGAAATTAGAAGTGAAGGTCAAGCAAAGCTCGATGAGATACGGTCTCGCGGTGTCTTCATCGCTCAGGGTTGCGGAAAAGAAAAACATGAATTGACTGACGCTCTAAAGAGTGACATTACCCGAATTTACGAAGATGGAAAAAAGAGCATCTGGGCCGAATTAGACGCGTCGTTTGTATCAACATTTCCCAGTGTCATTCCGCTGCAAACCATGTCCTCCAGTCGAGAGGACTATATTTTGCATCCTGTTTCGGGCGAGCAATTAGATGGCCAATCCATCGATCGACTGAAGCTTTTACGTCAATACGAGTCGAAACGTGTGGATTTAATGTTCGTGATTTCAGATGGACTCAACGCTTTGGCGATACAAGAGCGGAATCAGTTGTACGAGTACTTAGAACAGATACGATTGATCTTGAAACCATCGCAGCGGCAAGTCGCCGACGTTAATCTGATGGTACGCTCTGGTAGGGTGCGAGCGGGATATCAAATTGGCGAGGTGCTCTTTGGTGGTATGTCAGGTGAACGCACGATTATTCATCTCATTGGTGAGCGACCAGGAACTGGGCATCGCACGTTTAGTGCCTACGTTACCACTGCTCAGGGTGCAACCTGGGGGAAATCGAACTTGGTAGACCACAATATCACCAAGGTGATTTCCGGCATCTCTCACACCGCTTTAAAGCCAAAGCAAGCAGCTGAGCAAACGGTGAAGTTGCTTGGAACTTGACCTGAATCGGGGCAGCAGAACGACCAGTCGCGTGGATATTAATGTAGCGAAGCGTACTGACAGAGTAGCGTCCACGTATTTACGCAAAGTTATAAGCCAGTGGCGAATAGCAAGATAAGCCGCCCACCGTCTCTGCGGACGCATGAAGAAAACCATGGTCGTTAGCTACATGCGACCTGTTCCGAAACAAGCAACAGAGCGAGTTGGTCGAGTGGGATAGCAAGGGACCACGGCGGTGGCTTTCCCTCTAGACTAGATTCACACTTGGCCTATGGAAACGCGGGGTGATAGGTGATCTCACGCTCCCATCAATCCTTTTCGCGAACGACGAGAGACTGCCCCCGAATCAGAAGGAGACAGTCCGTAAAAGGTTATGGTTAACAAAGACACCGAATCACTCTTTGCCCTTCATCATTTGATCGATGAGGGCACTAAAATCGAAGCTTGCCGCTTTTTGAAGCGGTGGATAAGCCATCAGCGATTGAATGTGTTCACCGAGCAGCTCTTGTATCGGCTCATTTAGCCACTGCTTCGCTTGCACGATATTGGAACGATCAGTCAGGCCGTCAAAGCTCTCAAACGGGTCGAGACGCAAGTTATACATGATGGGAAACTTCTGCTTCTCATAAACGGCATAATAGTTTTCGCTGGTTTCAAAGTGGACCTTCCATTGATTGTAACGAACCGCCTTGATGCTCGACTCATAATAATACAAGAAGTGGTTCCGCTTGCTTTCAGCAGTTTTTCCCATCCAGTAATCCAAGTTATTGACACCATCTAAATATTGTTTCTGTTCCTTCTTTACCTTCTCAACAACATTCGGTTCGCCTGCGGCTGCTGCAAGTGACGCATAGATATCCATATGCGTCTGGATCCCACTAAGGACGGTTCCTGCAGGGATCTTTCCGGGCCATCGGATCATTAAGGGCACGCGGACACCGCCCTCGTAGGTAGTCATCTTTTCCCCGCGAAACGGAGTTGTACCACCATGAAGTCTGGCACTGTGTTCTGGGCCATTGTCTGTTGAATAGATCACGATGGTATTGTCGAGGATTCCCATTTCTTCCATTTTGTCGAGCAGGTCGCCAATTTGTTGGTCATGCTCAATCAATCCACTGCCGTAGAAATCGTGTTCAGTGGTATAGGGTGCAGCTAAGTACCGACTCTCATCACTCAGACGCGTGTACATGTGCATGCGGCATGGATTAAGCCAAACAAAGAACGGTTTTTCATCATTCTTGGACCGCTGCATAAAGTCCAGACTCGCTTTGATAAACTCTTGGTCCATCGTCTTCATTCTTTCGCGAGTCAGCTGTCCGGTGTCCACAATCGTTTGCTTTCCGACCCTCCCAAAACGCGGGTCGACCGCTGGGTCATCCACGTTGGTGGCTTTGGTACGCAGGACACCGCGGGTACCGTACTTCGCAAAAAAATCTGGGTCTTTCGGATAGTCAACCTCTTCGAATTCTTCCTGTGTGTTGAGGTGATACAGATTGCCGAAGAATTCGTCAAATCCATGCACGGTGGGGAGGTGTTCGTTCCGATCACCGAGATGATTTTTACCAAATTGACCTGTCGAATAGCCAAGTGCCTTAAGCACTTCAGCGAGTGTGTGTGATTCGGCTTTTAAGCCCAGGGTAGCACCGGGACGTCCGACGGTGGTCATGCCGCTTCTAATTGGGTACTGCCCTGTGATCAAGGCGGCACGCCCTGCAGTGCACGATGGCTGTGCATAGTGGTCGGTAAACATCACGCCTTCACGAGCGATACGATCGATGTGCGGCGTTCGGTACCCCATTGTGCCATGACCATAGGCACTTAGGTTCTGCCAACCCACGTCATCTGGGAAAAGAATCAGGATGTTGGGGCGAGTCTCCGCAGAGAGAGGTGCGATGAAAAATGAAAGAAACAAAAACAGTGAAGCATAGCGTTTAAACATCTCGTTTGCCCCTATTTGAATGCGTTGGCCGGAACGCAAGGTTGATGGCCGCAACGCACGGTTGTTAGCCGGAACGCACGGTTGATCGATCGCGTGACAGGTTCCGGAGGCGCAGTCTAGCCAATCACACACAATCCTTGCTAGCGGTGCCGCCCATGATGGGAGCGTAGCGAGAACAAAGTCATTCCCGGCGATAAATCAGGTGTCGGTAAATGAAATGATGCATTCTCACCCCCACAAACCACCGACTTGAAACGCCCAGTCGTCACGACAACCGCAACAGGGATAAGGATTGGAGGACAGACTAGCCATCCGAACGTCTACTACCCCTAATTGAGAGTGATGATGAGAAAAATGCAGCGTCACAAGTAAATAGGTGCTTAAAAGTGAGGGCCCAACGCCGCTACCCACGCACGTAATGCAGCTGCGATTTAAAACACCTGGGCTTTTCATGGCCCATGACTATGACCAGCAGCGTCTTATGGTTGCTCTCGGGCAGTGGATGAGTGTGGGGAGACATACGCCGTTGAAGTTGGCGGACGTTGCCGCAGAGTGTTGGTGTGTGCAGAAGTAAAATAAAGACACGAAAAAAGCCACATCCTTGATTGATTCGGGATGTGGCTCTTTGGAATCAGAATGGAAGATTAACCGAGGCTAGGCGGTCGCTTCGCTCTGCGGCGTCTGAGTCGTACGACAGCCAGTGAAAAGATACCGCCAAATGACAGCAGTGATGATGGTTCAGGCGTGATATACCCGATTGCACTTACCGGGTTGAAGTTGTTGAAGGCCAATGGGAAGAAAGTTTTGTAGTCGTTCCCTGATGCACGGGTGAACTTGATTTGGGTAATACTTGACGAAGTTCCGCTAAACGACCATGCCCATGGTTTTGCATCAAGGTCAAAGTTATTGCCCAAGGGCGACGTTTCCGTTGTGGTGGAAGAGTCAGCCAATGTTGCGGTGACGATGAATTGCTCTGCTCCGTCGGGGTTGGACGTTCCATCAATATCCCAGATTACCCCGGTAGCTGAATCGACTGTCGCATCGTTGGTCGCCGAGCATTCGATGATGAAACTTTCCCAGTTGATCGTAGTATTCAAGTCGGTGAATGCGGTATCAGTTGAAGTAC
>JAKMEW010000416.1 GCA_022425745.1 Rubripirellula sp. | reverse complement strand
TCGTGAGCTACATCTTGTGCGTCAGGCCAAGTAAAACTGCATCATTCGGAGGGTGTGAATCATCTTTTGAACTTCGTGCGACTGTCCACCATCTTCTCAAACCTCTTGTCGATCTTTTCAACGCAGTTCTCAACGGTGAGGTGTTGTATTCGCGAGCGACATTGGACTGATGCCCTACTTCGCCTCTCAGTGTCGGTTAGCCGCGTTATCAGATCTGCCGCTTCATTCAGTGTTGTGTAGAGAAAATCAGGCTCCGCGAGTTCAGGGTAAGAGAGTCTGGCCGGTAATACGGGTACCGCGCCAGCGGATATGGCTTCACACATTGCAATGCCAAAGTATTCATGATCTGCCGTGGAGACGACAACATCCAACGAGTTTAGGTAGTGGTGATATTGATGGGTGCTGTTTGCATGTCCGGTATATCGAACTTGCTTTTGAAACTCTTTCTCGATGGTTGAGAGCGTTTCGCAAGATTTCGCCCGATCCCCAAGCAGGACCAATTCAAAGTCGATGTTCTGCTTCGAAACGATACGTAGTAATTCGAGGAATTGATCAGGGCGTTTGTCGTACTCCCATCTTGCGACCCAGCCGATGCAGATGGGGTTTTTACTCGATCGGTTTTCGCGTAGAGGTTGCTGCCGCTGATCCTTCTCCGGATGGACCATGCTCTGTGGACGGAATCCGGGGTAGATCACGTAGGATTTTTGTTCAAGGCACTCAAGAGGGTGTGCTTGTCGTTGGTCAGGCATGCGCCGAATAAACCCGCGTGCCGCTGTTAGGAAGTCTGTTCGGTGGAATTCAGAATTGAACCAGATTTCATCCGCAACCATCGCACTGAGAATGTTGGTGTAACCGTAGTGTGAGTCTTCTTTCGCGTGTGGTGAAATGGGATAGGTGATTTGGTTTTCGTGGAAATAAATGGCGGTAGGCACACGTAAAAGAAGCTGGCAGTGATCACGTTCTTCAGGTGTGAGTTGAACGTCATTTGCTTTGCTGGCCAGCAGTCCGCGATAGGCGGGCAGATCTAGCATCGACGTAACCATCATCCCATGAGGTATTCGCAATTGAACCTCTTTTGCACGACAAGATGCGTCACGGAATGATGTTAGTTGTTCTTCCACTAGTGAGAGCGGGTAGGAACGCATTCGCCATTTCCAGAACCTCGCATCACCGCGAATGAAATGCCAATCGTGGCGGCTAATCAAGCCAATATTGTCAAGAAAAGCTTGATGACTTCCTCCGCAATAGGGGTCAATCGCTAGTGCATGAAGTGGAGAGTCAAACATTTGCTGACGGAACTTGGGAGGGAGAGATACTTGTGATACAAGAATTGCCGACTCACTAACCAGTTCCTAACGGTGTTTGCGGTGGCATTCGACGCAGCACTGATGCAGGGCGGCAGACCGGTCAAGTAGAACTCTTTCGAAGTCTTCCGTGTTTACTGGACTTGTCAGAAGAGAATCGATCGCCTGCGCGAGGGATAACGCGGTGTTGAGATGGTCTTGGTAATCGATGTCTTTTCGTTGATGTGCACGGCTTAGTTCGGAGAGTGCTTGGCGGATCAGGCGGGAATCTTGGTCGAGTGCCTCGCGATTCGTGTTTGCGAATGTCTGTGCGTTCCTTGTCGCAGAGAAGAATCGGTCTGCCGGTTTCGCAAGCTCACTCATCCATATTACGGTTGGCGATTCGGGTTGCTGTTTTTCGGTCTGAAATCGATGGAATCGTAATCGTTCTTTCGAGATCGGCCGCACGGTTACCGCAGACTGGAACAAGTCTTCATATTTTTCTTGGCAATTGGTGTTAGCTAAAATTGCACCTGAGTCTTCTCTAAGTAAGCTTCCGTCCGCAATGCATGCCACAACTGCTGCGATAGGAGCACGATATTTCCCGTGATGGCAATGAATGTAGACCTTCGCGCTGCTGGATTGAGTCGATTTGGCTAAATCGAGGACACGATTGGTCGGGATTCGAGCATAGCCAAGCGGCAGGTGAATCACATGCATGGATAGTGTTTCGGCAGTCTTTTTGTCCGGTGCAACGGCGTCCACACTGATGATGGTTTTATAGCCCAGTTGGTGCAGGTGATTCCAATCTGCGAGAGTGTCCGGTTTTTCACCGTATGACACCTTGTCGGTCACCTTATGAACCGTGAGTGTTGACTGAGTTGTGTCTCCAGACTTTTCATCGGCGATGGAGGAAGAGGCAGGGGCGAATAAGGTGCCCAGTAAAGCTAACAACACAGCGAATGGAGCATTTCGGTAGCCCAGTGATACGATAGCGTTGGTTAGATGGAGTTGTTGAAACAAGGTGCTACTATGATTTGCAAATGGCTAGAGAGGGATGACGTCGCCGTCCATTTTAAGTACGAGGATCTAATGGATCTAAGGGGTCTGAGGGATCGAGAGTGTCGAGCGAGATCTTGGACCATCCATCCGTGGGTGCAGTGGCCGTGTCACAGTCAGGATGCAAGATATTTGCCAAGATTTCAGCGGCGTCAATCAACCGAGGGCCAGGGCGATTCAAGTAGGCCGAACCATCAATCAGGTACAACTGTTCATGTTGAACGCAGGGTAGCCGGCGAAGCTTCTTTTGGATCGCCTCGTCTCTAAGTTCGGACATCATTCTAGGTAAATCGTAACCGCAGCATGCGATGATCAGTTTGTCGGGTTGTGCTTGGTAGATTGCTTCCCAAGAGACGCGACGGCTTTTTTGATTTGGATGCCCTATGAGGTCACGACCGCCTGCACTTTGGATCAAACTTGGGGTCCAGTGGCCAGCGGAATAGGGTGGATCCAACCATTCCAGCAAGACAACGCTTGGCCGTGGTTGTTGGGAGTTGATACGATCTTTGATGGATTGCAATCGGACATTGAGACTCTGCTGTAAACGCTCGGCGGCCTTTGCTTTGTTGGTTGCCCCTCCAATACAGAGGATTTCGCTGAGGACTTGCTCGAGCGTTTCGGCAGTCAAGTTCAGGATTTCTGGGGGTCGTTCCAACTGTGTGGTGACAGCACGTAGGTCAGAGGGAGAGATTGCGCAGACTTCACATAGTCCTTGGGTGACGATAAGATCGGGAGCGAGGGTTCGGATTGCCTCGGCGTCGAGAGAGTACAGGGGACTTCCCGCTTTGGAGGCTGCGGTGACTTGGCTGTCAATCTCTGAGGACTTACCGAGGTGAAGATTGGGTCTCGTGATACGAGGTAGATGCTGGACTGCACTTGGGAAATCACAAGCGTGACTAATCCCAACGAGTTGATCGGTCAATCCTAAGAGGCACAGTGTCTCTGTGGCTCCGGGAAGTAGTGAGATGATCTTCATGATTAAATATCGACTTCCGCGAGCCAAGAGGGCTGGGGAACGTTGATTTCGAGAAAGTACTGTTCCAGAAAACAACGCATGAATTTGACACGAGCCGAAGCAATGCTTTTTGCGGTCGCGGTGTTCATCATCTTCTGGAGCTTAAACAGTTTCTCGTGGAAGTGCAGAACGCCAGATGGCTGATCGGGGTGAGCTGGATCGAAGAACGGCTGTGATTTGAATTGGCCATATTCAACCGTGCGGATGATTCCGATAGCTCCTATGGCATCGAGCCGATCTGCGTCCTGTACAATTTTTCCTTCCTTACTCAAGGATTCAGCAGTCTTGCGTTTTCGGAACGAGAGATTTTCCACAATGTGAACAACCTGTTCGATGAACTGCGACGGCAGTTGGTGTTGGGTGAGGATGTCTCGGGACAGGATCCCCGATTTTTCAACGCCGTCGTTGAACTTAGCGTCTCCAATATCATGCAGCAGGGCAGCGACTTGAATCATCATGCGATCTCCCCCTTCGTGCTCTCGCAGGTGCAACGCGTGCTGTTCGACGCGTTGTATGTGATCCCATCCATGTCCCGCACCCTGACTGACCATCGTTTGTTTCGTGACTTGAGAGATGGAATCGACGACTTGCTGGTCAATCATGGAGCGATGTCTGTTGATGGTAGCCAAAGGAGGTGTAACGAGGCGTGTTCGTCATCTACTGAAAGGTTGTTTCAAACGCCAATGGAGCGTTTATAGATGGACCGAGCGACGCGAATCATCGAGAAGACGATCAGGCAGAAAATCCCTGCGGGTAACCATCCAAACATCGCGATTCCAGCCGGGGATGAATCATTGAAAGCATCGGCTGGCGGATTCGGAGATGCTTGCAGAGCTCGGTAGGCGAGATCGGAAGCGACTGCCATTCCAACCCAGAAGATCAGGACGGCAGCGGAGAGGCAAAGAACTTGCTTGTTGATTCGATCAGTCGAGGCGGCAAGGTAGGTCAGCACAATACTTGCCGAGCAGGGGATAAAGAGAACAAGGAGAAAGACGTCGTGATACACCATGTTATTCTTACTCGGAGAGTACCGACCGATTAGATGTGATCGTTCACTAGGGAGAAATATATCACGTGGTAGCTATCTTCGCACCGCCGACGCGTGGGACGTCTGCCTTTGTTCTAATCGTGTTCTTACCCCTAATAAAAAACGCGGCTCAGACGTCTGGCCGCGTTACGGTTGATGTGATTGTCTTCAGGGGATTGGTG
>JAKMEW010000398.1 GCA_022425745.1 Rubripirellula sp. | reverse complement strand
CGATGTGACTGCAACGCTAATTCTTTGTAATCGACGAAGGTCTCCGACTCGATCTTGGTCTTCTCAAGACGATTAATCACTTCATAGATCTGCTCGAGTGATTCGCTATCAGTCGCCCTGAAATACTGGCCGCCAGTTTTATCCGCGATCTCTCGCAACGTCTCTTCATCGATACTGACCAATTGATATTGAACTAGAACCTGCCCATCAGCGGTTCGGCGAACAGGAAACGGTGCGCGGCCCTTGGTTCCCATGCCCACCGTGTAGACCTTGATTTTCATGGCTGCAGCCAACTCAGCAGCTTGGATGGGATCGATTTCACCAGCAGTATTCTCGCCGTCGGTTAGCAAAATCATGACCTTGCTTTCGATCGGCTGCTGCCCATCTCGTTGCTCAAGGCTGCTCAACTTCTCGACCGCTAAACTGATCGCATCACCGATCGCAGTTCCGTCTTCCGCTCGTTCATTAACGATCCGAGTCTGGTTCAACTGTGAAACAAGGTACTCATGGTCGAGCGTTAACGGAGTCACCGCGTCGGCGTACCCCGCAAACACAATTAGCCCAACCAAATCACTTACGCGTCCTTCGAGCGGTGTATCCCTTTGCTCACTTCCACCCAAAACAAACTTTGATGCAACGTTCTTCAACGCCTCCAATCGATCAACATGATTACCATCAATTTGAAAATCGAGGGCCATCATGCTACCCGAACGGTCCACAACTAATTCGATCGCAATTCCCTCGGTGTTCACAATCGTTTGCTCGCGGCCCACACGAGGCCTTGCGAGTGACACAATCATGAAAATCAAAGTAAGAATCAACAGTGCATCAGGAAGCCAACGCAAACGTTGCTTCATGGTCACAGGTAATTCCAACCCATCCATCACGCAACTGAAGCGAATGCCACTTCTTTTATCACCACGGACTAACTTCCAGACCAACCAGGGCGTCAGCAGCAGCAGTGTCAGAATCCAAGGGTACTGAAACATTGTTGATCACTCCCCTCCCCGGTCATGCGCAACTTGCCACTCTGAGAGCAGACGGATCCATTCCCGCATCTCTTTGGTGTCCTGCACCAAGGATTCGATGTCGCGCAACTCAGACTCACCGCTATCCGCATCGACACCGATCGATCTTCCAGAGAAACGAACTTGATCTGCTTTTCCAAGGAATTGCCGGATGCCATCGATCACCAGCGATGGTGCTTTTCTATCGATCAGCGTTGAGCAAATCTCACCAGTCGACTGCGACAACACCTCAATTTGCAGCAAGTCCCCGAGGAAGTCTTTCAGAATCCCAGACAACTCCTCGGTAACTTGGCGCACATCGCCTCCCGAAGGAATCTCGGTAAGCAGAGCCGCCAATCGGAGCATCGCCTTTGCTTGAGGTGCCACGGACCGTTTGCGGCGGCGCAACCAAACGTTACCAGCCAAGATCATGATTGCAATAAAACCACACCACCAGAACCACGGAACCTCAGACTCGGATGCTGACCGCTCAGGAAGATCTCTGATGTCCCGAAAGTCAGAAAAACTTGGCTCATCTCCCAGCATTCCGATCACCGACACTTTCCCAACCCCCGTCTTTAATCGCTGAGTCTTTTGAGCGGCTGGTGACTGGACTTCACACTGAATCGGCGGAATCATTTGCTCGCCAGCGAGATAGATTTCGAGCGGATAAGTTCGAACCCGTCGGTATAACGAGCTACCTCCTAAGATTGGATAAGAGCGTTCGGTGATCTCCCCAACCAGATAGAAACCGAAGGCATCCCACTGAGGGTCTTCAAAACGAACTCGTGCAAGTTCGGGCGCATCAATCTCAACCGTCACCGTAACTAACTCTGCGACTCGCACTTCATTGGGCGAAATGATCAAGCGCATCGTCACGTCCCCATCGGATGTCTCCGTCACGGTACGACTGCGATTTAAACCGGCTTTCGTGTCGTCACCGAGTGGCAGACGGTCTTGTGTCGGATCACTAAGTTTCTGAGTGTGTTCCGGAGCAGCCTGTGCAATTTCCGGAGCAGCCTGTGCTATCACAAGGATTTTTGGTAATGATCCACCAGCGGCAACCGGCATCGGTTCACCGAATAACCCACACAGAAAAACGACGAACACAATCTTCAAAATTGCGTTCATATACTGATGAACCCAACGGGAAGACTTTGCCTTTTGGCTATTCGGTTGGCTTGTAGAGCTCGCGTGTCTGGCACAATGACAACGGGCTGCGCCGACTACCTCGGTCATACCTACTGCTCCCTCATCCGAAAGAAGCGGCGCAAAGGCTCGACGTAATCCTCGCTCGTGGATAGACCAATCGACCTCAAACCTAATTTCTTGAACAACGCGTCTCGCTGCTGACACTTTCTCTCAACCGCCTGCTCAAAGATGACGCGGTGCGTTCGACTCGAGGTATCAAACCAACGCATACCTCCGGTCTCCGCATCACGAAGGCGCAGCAAACCCACCGACGGGAGCGAACGTTCTCTGTGATCAGAAACCACAATCGGGATCACATCATGCCGGCTCGAGGTGATGCGTAAGTTCTTTTCGTAGCCAACATCCTGAAAGTCGCTCAGCAAGAACACCACGCACTTACGCTTCGTTGTCCTATTCAAATGCTCCAATGCTGCGTTGAGATCAGTCCCTTTACCTTTGGGCTGATGGAGCAACAAGGTTCGAATCAAGCGAAGAACATCGTTGACACCCTTTCGCGGCGGCAACGAAGTTTCAACTGTGTCTGAAAACAAAGTCAAACCGACCTTATCTTGGTTCTTGATTGCACTGAATGCCAAGGTAGCCGCTAATTCGGTCACCAACTGTTGCTTGGTTTGATCCTGCGAGCCAAATAGCAGCGAGGCACTTGCATCAACCAAAAGAATGACCGTCAGCTCCCTTTCCTCGCGGAACAACTTAATGAACGGTTCACCTGCTCGCGCCGTTACATTCCAATCGATTGATCGGACGTCGTCGCCGCTTTGATAGGGTCGAACCTCCTCGAATTCGATACCGCGTCCCTTGAATGCAGAATGCCAGCCACCGGCGAGTAGGTCATCCACGACGTGGGACGTACGGATCTGGATTTTCCGTACCTTTCGAATGAGATCGCCAGCAATCAATTCGTTTTCCCTTACTTGGTCTTCAGGTGATGCATTTCGGGGCGGGATCGTTCCAAGAGCCAGATAATGAAACACTAAGGAACGGGAACGATTCGCAAAATTTCGGAAATCAGATCCTGACTTGTCTTCTCCTCTGCTTCGGCTTCATAAGTCAGTAGCAGTCGATGCCTGAGAACATCCATCGCAATCTCTTTGATGTCATCCGGAGTAACGTAGGCTCGACCGGCCAAGAATGCATTTGCTTTTGCCGCCAAGGTCAAACTAATCGTCGCTCGGGGAGAAGCACCGAACTGAATCATTTCATCAAGCGGCAAGCCGTAGGCCATTGGGTCGCGGGTCGCCATGATCAGATCAACGACGTACTCCTGAAGACGGTCGTCCATAGCGATCTGACCCACCAGACGCCGCGCATCAAGAATGTCCTCTGGCGTGGCAACGGCGCGTACCTCTGGCAATTCACCGGTGATCGCCATCCGCCTGAGAATCTCTAGCTCTTGATCGCGAGTCGGATATTCCACGACCACCTTCAACATGAATCGATCCACTTGCGCTTCGGGAAGCGGATAAGTTCCTTCCTGCTCAACTGGATTCTGAGTCGCCATCACCATAAACGGATCAGCAAGCTCAAAGGTCTCCGAACCAATCGTGACCTGCCGCTCCTGCATCGCTTCGAGCAAGGCGCTTTGGACCTTCGCCGGTGCACGATTAATCTCATCAGCCAATACCAAGTTGGTGAAAAGAGGCCCTTTTTGGACAACGAATTCCTGACTTTGGGGTCGATAGATCTGGGTTCCAATCAGGTCAGCAGGAAGTAAATCGGGTGTGAACTGAAGACGCTGAAAATCTGTGGAAATTGCTTTTGCGAGCGAAGCGACGGCAGTTGTTTTTGCCAGACCGGGGACGCCCTCGATCAGGAGGTGACCACCGCTCATCATCGCCACAAGCATGCGTTGGATCAGTTTTTCTTGGCCGACAATCACGCGACCAACCTCGGCAATGAGACGGCGGAGTGGTTCGCTTTTCTGCTGAATCTCAGCCGCAAGATCCACCCCGCTCA
>JAKMEW010000397.1 GCA_022425745.1 Rubripirellula sp. | reverse complement strand
CCTCCGCTCGCCGCTTCCGTGTAAGGAAAACAATCATCGGAATCAGGGCCCAAACCGCGACTACCGCGGTGGCCCATCTTCGATAGCCAGCGTTGCTTACCAATTCGGGGTCATCCAACTCATAAAGATCCGAGCCCCTATCAACTGGTAGATCGGAAATCACTCGAACCCATAATGCGTCAACCTCGTTACCGCGACCCGCTTGAGACTGACCGTCAACAACCAGATAAGTAGCCAGGTTATAGGTTCCAGCCTCGGTGCCAAAAAAACGAAGCAAGTATAGGAACTCATCCGCACTGCCCGAACCCTCCAAATCCCCTGCTTGATTCGTGCCGCCAACCCTACCGAGCAGCTCCAGCCTAGCAAGCACCGGGCCGTCGGTCGGCATGTCGGCTCGCACCGCTAAAGATGAACTAGGATGGGTGAATTCTACCTCTGCACCCAAACCGCGGCGAACTTTCAGCAGCACTTGTTCGGAACCCAAACTACCGGAAACCACTGCGGATTCTTCCGCCACAGCAACCGCAGCCGCCACACTTAACCACATGCCAAGCTGCAGCGCGAAGCCAGTGAGGAATATCGTACCCCCTGTAAAATCCACGAAACGAAATTGGGTCATTGCCGCCCTCGCATCTGAACCGATCGCGTCAACAGGAATTGCCGCAGCCGACTCACCACCGGCTGGTCCGTCATTAGGCGAAGATAACTCACATCCGAACCGGCAAATTGGCGTTCCAAATCGTCTCGATCCGTCCAACGATCCCAATCAGATCCCAGAAACCGATGCGCACTTTCCGACTCTGATCCATTGAAAAAACCAGCACGCAACTGCCCGCGTTCAGCTGGATCCTCAACATGAAGAACAATCACATCATGCTTGGGACCTACCTTTCCAATTGCTGATCGGAGTTTGGAATCGTAGAGATCACTGATGACCACCAAAACGCTTCTTTGCCGCAACTTCACCGAAAGTGCATCAATGCGTTCGCCCAACTCTGTCGACTCCCCTGCCCGACGCCTCCGAAGCGGATCCAATTGCCGCCAGAGATCATCCGGTACAAGGCTCGTCTCGGCCTCTCCAAGCAAGTCACGATACCGACTACCACCGCTAAGAACACAGACGGGACTCAGCCGTCGTAAAGCGATCAACCCAATCGCTCCGGCCAACCAAACAGCGAGAGAGTGCTTACTGAGCTTCGTTGAAGACGCCTGCATCGACGCCGATGTATCCACCACCAAGTACATCGGGATCCGCTTGAGCGTCTCATGCACCTTGACGTACGCAATCGGCATCCTCGCGGTCACCTTCCAATCGATCTGACGTACCGAATCCCCCGGCTGATAAGGTCTGGAATGAACATACTCCATTCCACTACCCACGAAGATTGATTCGTCGGTACCGAAACCGATATCGTCAGCAATCCGCCGCAGAAGCAATTCGAAATTGTTCTGACTCAACAGTTCCGGCGATGGAAGCTCACTCTGCCGGATGCTCGATTCTTTCACGATTCTCCCCACTCTAGAAAATCGACCCTACCAAATCGTCCAACAAACCTCGACCAGTCACTCCATCGGCGATCGCTTCGTAGCTCAACCGGATTCGGTGAAGAATCACATCCTCGGCAAGACAGAATAGATCCTCTGGTATCACGTAGTCCCTTCCATAGAGATACGCCCTGGCACGCGAAGCCTGCACGAGACTGAGGATCGCTCGAGGGCTGCAACCGAGAACTAACTGCGGATGATTCCTGGTTGAATGAATGAGCTTCACACAATCGTTAATGAACACCTCACTAACATGTACCGCCTGCACCGCATCCATCGCTTCGGTCAATTTCGAAACCGTCAACGGCTGATGCCCAGTGATTGCGTCAAACATGGACTGCGGCACCGCACCGTCCCCTTGTCGCTTGAGCTTTAGCCTTAGCGTTCTCCGCACTACCTCCATCTCCTCATCACGATTGGGGTAACGAAGACGATGACACATCATGAATCGGTCTAGCTGAGCCTCGGGCAACTCAAAGGTACCCGCCTGCTCGACAGGGTTCTGGGTGGCAATCACCAGGAACGGTGCTGGCAGATCATGGGTTTCATCCCCGATGGAGACCTTTCTTTCTTGCATCGCCTCAAGAAGCGCCGACTGCACCTTCGGTGACGCTCGATTGATCTCGTCGGCTAAAAGTAAGTTGGTGAAGACGGGGCCCTTGTGGATGCGAAACTCGCCGGACTTCTGGTCTAACACCTCTGCGCCAAGGATATCAGATGGTAATAAGTCAATCGTGAATTGAACCCGCTTGAATTCTAGACTGATTGCTTTTCCAACCGACTGAACGAGCAACGTTTTCGCGATCCCGGGTACACCCTCCAGCAGCAGATGCCCACCGGTAAGCAGCGCGATCAGCACTCTTTCAACAACCTCACGC
>JAKMEW010000385.1 GCA_022425745.1 Rubripirellula sp. | reverse complement strand
CGATTGCAATGCTGGTCGATACGCTCACACACCGAGGTCAAGTGATCCCAGTGATGCGAGAACATTTTGCAACGATGGCTGATGTTCGTCTTTTACTTGGCAAACTTCCTGAGTCGGATGCCAGCGTTGATACCGCAGACGGAACTACTTTTAATGTCCGCAACTCAACGAACCGGTTAGCGAGGATGATAGGCCTGAGTGAACAGGAGGTGAACGAAACCGAAGCGGTGCAACTAGCTGAGCAGATTCACCGAACCGCGAAAGCGAAGATCCAGGAGGGCCTCCAGAAAATCACCGACCGCTATGGTTCAAGGCAGCACTTTGTCATTAGTGGTCATGCTGACGATTTAATTTCTTTGCCAGCCGCGTCCACTCATACGCGTCTTTCGAATCTATTTGGCATCGACGGCTCTAGGAACGCTCCCGCGGTGGCGACGGCCAGATTGCTTGAGGAGCAATTATTTGTTGCTCTGCAGCAGGACTCAAATTCAATGCTTGAATCGCATCATGGAGAATCGGAAGCATGATACGAGTCATCAAATTGGGTGGCAGTTTTCTGACATGCCCAAATCTAGAGTTAAGACTTCAGAAGTGGCAACAATCTTCAGCACCAGCTCACACCCTAGCCATCGTGGGCGGCGGTGGACTGGTCAATGCCATTCGAGACATGGATGCAATTGCATCACTAGACGAACGAACAACGCATTGGCGCTGCGTGGAACTGCTCTCGCATACGTTTGAAATCATGGCACAGCGTCTTAACTGGCCGACCATCCAAAGTCCCGAAGAGCTCGAACAGTGGATTCAAACCCCCGCGAGTAAGGAGGAGATCACGCTGGTGAAAGTGAACGCGTTTTATCGAGTATCCGGTACTGCTGCGACGAGTAGCGGGACAAGTCGATGGAATTCGCACGGGCGTGATTTACTTCCCGAAAACTGGGAAACCACAACGGATTCAATAGCAGCAATGTTGGCATGGGGCATTCAAGATAGTGAGCTGGTGATCTTAAAATCGTGCCCAGTATCCCCCGAAGCGACACTGCAAGAACTCGCTGCTGCGGGGATTGTCGACCAAGCGTTTCCCCAAATAGCTGAAAAGGTATCAAGCATTCGCGTGGAGCAATTGCCTTAGCTTGATGGCAATCAGATCGCTCGATCTAGGAAGGATCCTCTTCCTCAGTCTCTGGTAACGAGCGTTGGTATAGTCTCGCTCGGATTCGATTACCGTGTTCCTGAGGGTCGTCGTCAGTTTTGTAAATTTCAACCACTCGGTCCGATTCACCAAGACGTTCCAAACAACGCGCAAGATTGTAGCGAGCGGAGGGCTCCCAAAGTGAGAGTTGTGTTTCCAAGAGAACTCGCTTGGAGAACCAATTCTCGGATGTTTCATATCGTGCGTCGTCGTACTGCAGAAGGCTAATCCAGTAGGTCGCAGTACGTTTGCCACCCTTCATGATTTGCTGAGCTTGAATTAACTGACTCTCATACTGCTGTTGATCCATCCCCAGATCACGACGCACACCGTAAGCCTGCTGCAAATCAACATCCGTAGCTAACTTGTTGATTTCAAACTCCGGCGCTCGTTGTGCAAGGTAAAGGGTTCTAGCACCCTGAAGATCGCCATTTTCCTCATCGCTGAATTGCCCATGCAAATGCCTCCAGCGGCCCAGCGATAATTCACGAGCCATATCAATCGGAGCATCAAGGATCGCCCACGTGACACGATACCAAAACGCCAAACGCGGATCTCTCTCTGCAGCTTCGAGTACCTCTTGATGGTAGATATCGGCCTTAAGAGGAACATCCCACATGGCGACGCCAGCGACTCCGGGAACGGCATCGATTCGCTCGCTTAAATCCTCAAGATCCTGATGAATGATCAATCGACGATCACCAGTTAGACCCGACTCCAAAAAACTCATTCGAGCTGCAGCGACCTCAGGTTGGACGTTCAACAGAGCAATTGACTGCTGAACATCGTCTTTTGATAGGGGATAGTCAAAGAACCCCGGCACGTTCAGACGACGCATGACCGACGCGTCTTTGCGAGCTTGATCCAACGTCGCAATTCCTTCCTGCCCCGGGCCAGGAATGTAAGTGCTTAGGTTCGGCTCGAACAGATAAACCTCATCAGCAACCAATGCGGCAACGCACCATGGCACCAACTCACCCGACTGCGCATCCTGTCGAGCAAGGACGAATGCGGGGATCTCTGCTTGCTGACATAACTGAGTGAATACACCCGCACGCTGCAGCGAATCACCAATCCCTCTCCACAACGTTAAGTAGTCCGTCTGCCGGTACCCAGCCCCTTGCAAAACCATTCCAAACGACATGTCGGGGGAGTTAAGTCCTTCAACCGGGGCTTCCATTGGTTCATAGGCAATGTTCCGTACCGTCCAATCAAATAGACGAGTGACCGTTCGCAGTTTGCCGGCATCACTTTCACTCAACTCCGTTGCTTTCGCCTCAAGCCACGGTTGCAACAAAGGATCGTCACTCTGTGGTCGATCGGCCCATTGAAGAACACGTCGAAAGAGATAAGAGTCTCTCAGATGGCGAATGTCACCGAGCTGAAAATCGGTTGAACCGAACCGTTCCTCCAATTGCTCAGGTGATAACAATCCTTGGACCGACTTGAATGCCTCTGGCAGGTCAACCTCGTCAACAACACGATCCGCTTTCCAGCGATTGAGATGATAAACCATCTGCTGACTCGCTTTTTGATCATTGAGCTCCACAAAAGTCCGTAGCAGCTCAAAGACCTCGCCCAAGTCATCCTGTTGCGACTGAGACTGCATTGCGTTCTGCCGCTTACTCTGGATTTTCCGAGCCTGCTCGAGATCACTACCACAACCGATCACGATGACCAAAGTGGAAAGCATTAAGCAGTGCGAAAGAGCTCTCATCTTGCTGGACCATTCCGAGGGATGACGGGACAAACGATTTTTGGCCGGACGCTGCATCGAGGGTTTTAGAAAAGGCAAACCGACTCAGACTTTTCGAAAGTGTACGAGAAAACTGCGAGAACCCACGCGTGATTCCGTCTAAAGGGACATCACGCGACCATCCACCTCTCGGAAAACCTTGGCTCTGAGCCGTGTGCCGATTTAACTGAATTTACCGAGTTGGAAAACGGTAGTGGGTGTTACGTCTACTCAACACAAACGGTTCACCGCCAAACACCATCCTAATCATCTGTCGAATCGATCTGATCAATGGTTTCCCTTAATCGCAGCAAGCGATCAATGAGATGTGGAAACTGATCCAGGGGCACCATATTGGGGCCATCGCTTGGTGATTTTTCAGGATCAGGATGTGTTTCAAAAAAGAGTGCATCGACACCAATCGCGATCGCAGCACGAGCCAGTGGCTCCACCATTGCACGGTTTCCACCAGTGGCTCCCCCGAGACCGCCAGGTTGCTGCACGCTATGAGTCGCATCAAAAACGACCGGCACACCGAGTTGACGCATCAGAACAAGCCCCTGCATGTCATTGACGAGCCTTCCATAGCCGAAGAAGGTTCCGCGTTCACACAACATGACCCCCGATGCGCCGCTGCCCATGACCTTGTCCACCACGTAACGCATGTCGGTGGGAGCCATGAATTGACCCTTTTTGACGTTCAACGGGATTCCCGTCTTTGCTGCGGCAACGAGCAGATCGGTTTGACGAGCGAGAAATGCGGGAATCTGAATCAGTTCGCAAACCTGAGCAACACTTGCTGCTTGTTCAGGCAAATGGATATCCGTCGTGGTAGGAAGTCCCGAGCGCTTTGCAACCTCTTCGAGACACCTCAGCCCCTCCTCGATTCCCAAACCGCGATGCGAATCGAGACTCGTGCGATTGGCCTTATCGAAAGACGCCTTAAAAACAACCTGTAGATCCGCACGCTGATTCAGCACAGCGAGCACTTCTGCGATTCGCATCGCCTCGTCTACCGACTCGAGAACGCAAGGTCCTGAAATGAGCATCAATGGCTCAGAAGCTCCACAGCGATACTCTCCAACTGATACGACGCGGTTCGCATCCATACAAGATTCTCGTCCTTAGAGGCAGCAATTTCCCGAACAGGAAACACCCTACCCATTACGGCGATTTGAACCAATCGCAACTCAGCACAATTCCGCGGACCGGGTTGCTTGACACATCGATGAATGGAAAGACTGATGACGCGAATCGAGCGATAATCGACCTAGCGATTGAAGGTTTCACCCGTTGAAACCGCAGTGCGTGCACGAGGCTCGATAGTGGGCAGAACGGGCGAGGTCTCCGGTTCCAGGGATACCTGAAGTCCATCGGTCTCGCTGGTATCGAGCAAGGATGCAGGCTCCTCATCCAAACCCTCATCAAACTCATTGCCAAACAACTCCCGCGCCACCTTTGCTGATGGTTTCGAGGCCACTGCAGCGATCAGTTCAATGAAGTCACTTCGAGTGCTTTCATCCACCTGCGAGATCCGTTTTGCCACATCGATCATGGCGGCCGTATTTTGCTGCGAGGCCAGCGAGACCTGCGACATGAACCTTGCGGTTTCAACGAAGTTGTAGTCGGCGGATCGACCGATGAGCCCACTGAGGGTCCTGGCAATTAGGTCGGCTCCGAGGTTATCAATCTGCACGAAACAGTCGATCGTTCCGGTCACCGTTGTTTGCCCGTGGCTACCGGTCGCGTAGCTGCTCCGAACGACAAAGACACCACGACCGCGAATCTTCCCAGCCACCATGGGCCCATCATAACTCCCCTCCGCGGTGTAAAGATGGAGTGATGTATCGCCGTAAACCAAGTCAACATCGCACTGCGTGCCACTGCCATCGGTCGCGCTGAGTTGATAAGGGTCAAGCCTCTTCGTTTGCACCTGCGTGATCCCCATCAGCTCCCATACACCTACCATGACCTCAGGCTTTCGTGTGAGGAATAGGAACATCTCCGGATCGCACGCGATCGCTTGAGTGGGCAAGCGTCGATAGAGGGTGGGTGAATTGGCGATCGACAGAATTTTCTGTTTCGCCTCGCTCGTTAGGCGGTCAAGAGGCAAATCCGAGATGATTTGCTGACGTTGATCGTAGGGGCTAGGACTGGAGCGATTGATACGGAACAGTCGAAAGGGTTCCGTTGCCGAGACGCGTTGAACCGCCGAGGGTGCAGCAAGCACCAAAGACATAAGGAGCACCGAGGCTACGGCGCACCGCAGCAGCGTACCCAGCGACCGCGTCGCCGTCGATTCTCGGTTCTTTCCCCCCAGCACCGAATCCCCCTGCACCGGTTTTCCCCTGTTTGATGGCGTCAGCGATGCTGCGATTCCCCCGAGCGTTCCACCCGCATCCCATCTTTGAGGATTTTTCGGCCGCCAAGCCAAAGGGAATTGAGAAAATCACAACATTCAGTCAGCTTGGGGTTCGTGGGACTCGACACTCGGCCAGGTTTTTCGATAATCCGCTTCTAGAGTGCTTTTTTGACTCAAGTCACGCTTGAATCAGAATCAACCGAGGTCGTGCGAACGGCCCTTCCTTTCCGGCAAAATGGGTCCTTCACTGGACGAGAGCCACTTTCAGAACGCGAGCATTTTTCAATGGCCAAAAAAACGATTGATCAGGTTGAAGTTTCGGGGAACACCGTCTTAATGCGGGTCGATTTCAATGTGCCACTGGATGAAACTCAGTCGATCACCGACGATCGCCGCATTCGCATGGCGCTTCCGAGTATCAAGAGTGTGATCGACCGTGGTGGACGCTTGATCCTGATGAGCCACCTAGGGCGACCCTCCGGTGAGGGGTTTGAGCAGAAATTCAGCCTCGCTCCCGCCGCAACTCGCCTCGGTGAATTACTCGGCAGCAAAGTTCTGATAGCGAGCGATACGGTGGGTGAGGATGCTGAGGCCAAAGCGAAATCGCTTGCCGACGGTGAAGTCCTGGTTCTCGAGAACCTGCGTTTCAACGCTGGAGAGAAAAAAGGATGCGGTGAATTTGCGGGCAAACTCGCTGCAATGGCTGACGCTTACTGCAACGACGCTTTCGGAACCTGCCACCGCAGTGACGCATCGATGGTTGCAGTTCCCGAAGCGATGGCCGGAAAACCCCGCGTGGTGGGTCATCTGGTTGCTAAAGAAATTCAATACCTCACCGACGCGATCGGAAATCCTGCACGCCCCTTCGTCGCAATTCTTGGTGGTGCCAAGGTGAGCGATAAGATCAACGTCATCAACAACCTGCTGGGCATCTGCGATGCAGTGCTGATTGGTGGTGCGATGGCGTACACCTTCTCGCTTGCTAAAGATGGTCAGGTTGGTGATAGCCTTGTAGAGAAAGACAAAGTTGACCTCGCCAAAGAACTCATCAGCAAGGGTGGTGACAAGCTCCATTTACCAGTCGACACCCACTGCGGCGATGATTTCGGAAACATCGCTGGTTGCAACAAGCAGGTGGTAACAGCGGGCGAGATCCCAGATGGATGGGAAGGGATGGATGTCGGTCCAGAGACTGCCGCGAAGTACGCAGCGGTTATCAAAGAAGCCAAAACCGTGGTGTGGAATGGTCCCATGGGCGTCTTTGAGAAACCACCAATGGATGCGGGCACCAAAGCCGTTGCCCAAGCGGTCGCAGACAGCGATGCAATCAGCATCATTGGTGGTGGCGACAGTGCGGCAGCAGTCGACCAACTCGGTTTCGCCGATCAGGTGAGCCACGTGAGCACCGGCGGTGGAGCCAGCCTCGCGATGCTCGAAGGGCATAGATTTGCAGCAGTCGATCTCCTTGATGAATCAGGTGCCTAGATCTTTGCTCATTGTGGTGACCTTCACAGTGAAACGAGTCACAGTGAATCTGATCATCGGAATGGCAACCACAATGAATTCCTCATCACCTTGAGAGCATGAGCTCAGTGAATACCCCATCGCAAAACCATCCACTAACCGCCGAAGACCACCGACTCTTACAGGCTCAACGGCGCGAGATGAACTGGCAGAGATGGGGCCCCTATCTATCGGAACGACAGTGGGGCACGGTGCGCGAAGATTACAGTGAGGGTGGAACCGTCACGTGGAGTTACTTTCCTCACGATCATGCTCGAAGTCGCGCCTATCGCTGGGGCGAAGATGGGTTGCTGGGATTCTGTGACAGGCAGGCGAGACTCTGTTTCTCCATCGCTCTCTGGAATGGCAATGATCCAATCCTCAAAGAGAGATTGTTTGGAATCACGGGTCCTGAAGGAAACCACGGCGAGGATGTAAAAGAGTGTTACTTCTACACCGACAGCACTCCGACTCACTCCTACATGAAGGCATCCTACAAGTACCCGCAGGCGAGATTCCCCTACGAGGAATTGGTCGAGGTCAACATGGGACGTACTCGCAAGGAGCGAGAGTACGAACTGTTTGACACCCAAATTTTTGACGACGCGAAGTACTTTGATGTGACTGCGGAGTACGCAAAAGCATCCCCCAATGATCTACTCGCTCGGATCACGGTCACCAATCACGGGCCGCACTCTGCGCCTCTCCACGT
This sequence comes from Rubripirellula sp., assembly GCA_022425745.1. GTDB lineage: Bacteria > Planctomycetota > Planctomycetia > Pirellulales > Pirellulaceae > Rubripirellula. The sequence continues at coordinate 3,381 of JAKMEW010000385.1, read as the reverse complement.
GTTGCCACAAATGCTTTTCCGCAACACTTGGACATGGCAGTGCACCGAAGAAGGCTGCACCACTCGGCCAACAATGAGACTGGAGGGTGGAGTGGTTCAGATGAACCACGAAACACTGGACCCATTCTGGCTTGCTTGTGATGCAACGCAGCAGGGATCGGCTCAACCAAAAACGCCGACCCAGTCAGAATCGAAAGTCACGACCACCGCGGGGAAGAAACAGTCTGACGTCGATGTCGCACCCTCGCCCTGTTGGTTATTTACCGACAACGAAACCAATCAAGATCGGCATCCGGGTCTACCGTGCGAATCGGAGTACTACAAGGACGCATTCCATCGGTACGTCATCGATGCCGAGCACCATGCGGTCAACCCAAATCACGTTGGAACAAAGTGCGGAGCATCCATCTCACTTCAATTGGCGCCGGGTGAGTCAAAAACGATTCGCCTGCGTCTAACGCGGGCAAATGCTGTATTCATCACGCAGGATTGTGGTGGTCAACCCGAACAATTCGCTCGCAAAGCGTTCGAGGAAAGCTTCGACAACTGCTTTGAAAGACGCATTGAAGAGGCTAACGAATTTTATGATCGTCGGATTCCTTCGCAACTGACCGACGAACGAAAAAACATCATGCGGCAAGCCTATGCCGGCCTGCTCTGGACGAAACAGTTCTACTATTACTCGATCTCTAATTGGCTTGACGGTGATCCCAACGGAGTTACCGGGCATCCATCAAGGAAGGATGGACGTAATAGCGATTGGCGGCACGTGTTCAATCGCGATGTCATCTCGATGCCGGACAAATGGGAATACCCTTGGTACGCGGTGTGGGACTTAGCCTTTCACATGGTGCCAATGGCGACCGTTGATTTAGAGTTTGCCAAGGAACAAATGATCCTGTTCCTTCGCGAATGGTACATGCACCCCAGTGGACAAATCCCGGCCTACGAGTGGGACTTGGGCGATGTCAATCCACCGGTTCACGCATGGGGTGTTTGGCAAGTTTACAAAGCATCCGGGCCACCCCGAAAACGCGACAAAGTATTTCTTGCGCGTGCTTTCCAAAAACTACTGATCAACTTCACCTGGTGGGTCAATCGCAAAGACCCTCGAGGCAACAACATCTTTGCCGGTGGATTTTTGGGATTGGATAACATCGGAGTATTTGATCGCAGCAAACCGCTTCCCGAAGGGCATCTTGAGCAGGCCGACGGGACGGCTTGGATGGCTTTCTACTGTGGCTGCATGTTGCGGATCGCGCTGGAACTTGCGGAAGACAATGTTGCCTACGGTGACATGGCCAGTAAGTTCTTCGAGCACTATGTTGCCATTGCCGAAGCGATGAACACCATGGACGGCACGGGGCTCTGGGATGAAAAAGATGGCTTCTACTATGACCATCTTTATCTCGATGGAAAATCGATCCCACTTCGCGTCCGCTCTCTCGTTGGTTTGCTACCACTGACCACCGGAGTCATTCTCGATGACGCCGTGATCGACCAACTCAAGGGATTCCGCAAGAGAACCGATTGGTTCCTGAGATTCCGCGGGAGACTGGATGACCACATGACTTACCTCGAACAGGAATGTCATCCAACAAGCAAAACATCAAGAAAGTTGCTCGCGATCCCATCGCAAGATCGCTTCAGACGATTACTTGAAGTGATGCTTGATGAAAAAGAATTCTTATCACCGTACGGGATTCGAAGTCTATCGGCGGCACACGGTGAAAAACCGCTCGTCTTTAAATTTGGCGGACAAAAACACCAAGTCAATTACGTGCCCGGCGAAAGTGATAGCGCCATGTTCGGCGGAAACAGCAACTGGCGAGGGCCGATTTGGTTCCCGATGAACTTCCTGCTGATTCAATCGCTCAAACGCTACCATGATTTCTACGGGGACGACTTCAAAATCGAATGTCCCACCGGCAGCGGAAATGAAATGTCGCTGATGCAAGTTGCTAAAGAACTCGAGCGGCGACTTGTCTCCTTGTTTGAAACCGACCAGAACGGCCGGCGTCCCGCAAATGGCGACGACCCACTTTTCCATGACCACCCAGACTGGCAAGACTCCGTATTATTTTACGAGTACTTTCATGCCGACACCGGACGCGGACTGGGGGCAAGTCACCAGACGGGATGGACAGCGCTAGTGGCTTCCATTCTGGAAAGCGAAAACGAGTAACCCTCCATTGGTCCCCCTCGACGTGATACCATCACGTTAAGCGTAAATCAATCTCACCGCGTTTTTCCTTCCATTCGCTTCTCGCGATCCCAATCATCGTCAGGTTCAAAGCATGAGATATCGATGCCTATTAATCCTCATTCTTTTCACCGTATTTGCAGTTTCCGAGACGCGGCAATCAACTGCTGCCGATTACGGAACATTAGGCAAGATTGAGCGACTCGATCCGCAACTCGATCAAGTTGTCACACCGGGAACAAAAATCGAAGTGCTCGCCAAAGGTTTCACTTGGTCTGAGGGCCCCGTTTGGGTTGGAGAACGAGAGTCGGGGCATCTCCTCTTCTCCGACATCCCTCGCAACACGATTTTCAAATGGAATGAGATAAGCGGCGTTGAAGTCTTTATGACCCCCAGTGGATACACCGGTGTGGACTACTACGGTCTCGAACCCGGATCCAATGGCTTAACGCTCGACCCCAGTGGTCGACTCACACTCTGCGAACATGGTGACAGAAGGGTTTCGGTTCTGACCACTGGTGGCGGTAAGCAAACACTTGTAGATCACTTCCAAGGCAAACGACTCAACAGCCCCAATGACCTTGTTTTTGATCACGATGGAAATCTCTTCTTCACCGACCCGCCATATGGCTTGCCAAACAGGGAAAAAGATTCGCGACGTGAACTAGATTTCTGTGGCGTCTACCGACTCAGCCCGCAGGGTGAACTGACGCTGGTGAGCACCCAACTAGATCGCCCCAATGGCATCGGCTTTTCTCCGGATCAAACCCGACTTTACGTCGCACAAAGTGATCCATCGAATCCAATCTGGATGTCATTCCCTGTTCTCGAAGATAGGACGCTCGGTTCCGGAAAAGTACTCTATGACGCGAAGCGTTTCATGAGTGAATATCCCGGTTTGCCGGATGGCCTAGCGGTTCACTCGAGTGGTTTAATTTTCGGTAGTGGCCCAGGTGGCATCTACATCATTACTCCTGATGGAAAATTACTTGGACGAATTATTACCGGCGGAAGAACGAGCAATTGCGCATTCGGACCCGGTGAAAAAGAACTCTACATCACCGCGGATTCCAACCTGTGCAGAGTCCAGATCGGCAGATAGCACTAGCATGATCTGCGAACGAAAGAGACAAAACAAATGACCGCGGCGACGACTCAGTTCAGCCGATGTATCACGC
>JAKMEW010000376.1 GCA_022425745.1 Rubripirellula sp. | reverse complement strand
TGTTGGAGATGCTCTCGATGATACGCAGGTGATGACCATTCGTCCCCAGGGTAGTGCGGTGCCTGGGGGTAGTGCGTCACCGAATTTGGGTGCATCTGATGTCGGTGGGGTCGGGCAGGGTAATAGTGGTTCGGCCGGAGTCAACAATCCATCAAACGGCAGCTCAATGCCACTCCGAGGGGACCCATCAGCGCAGGACAACAACGTCTCGGCCAGTGACACTGCCGCCGGTCCCTCCATTGGGAATCTCGTCCCGCCTCCCGAAGCTGATGCAAGTGGAGTTTCAGGTGAGCTGAAGGTGTCACTCTTCGGACGGGACAACCCAGTGAGTGCGGGTGCACCCATTCGTTATCGGCTCACGATCGTTAACGATTCCGATCAGCGAGATTCTGATTTGATGATCCAGTTTCGACTACCGGATGGGGTACGGTTGGATCGTGTAAGTCGGTCGACCAACCCAGAAGTGGGTGAGTTTCAGATTGGAGCAGGTTCGGTCGCAACGGCATCGGTGCCATCGCTTGAACCTGGTGAGAGACTGGATTACGAAATTGTCATGATCGGCAACCAGCCTCAGACGTTTGATCTGACGGTCAGCGTGAAGAGTTATCAAGAAGAGGACGGGCTGTCGCGAACGGTTTCTACCACGGTAACACCTTAGTCGCATTACTCAGCATCAAGCCACGCATGCAGCCCCTGCTGGTCACTTTTGTGGTGCCACCTTGTTTTCTAAGGCTTGTTCAAGACGTTTGACAATCACCTCGTGACCTGCATTGCGAGCATGATCGATTGCGGTCTCTTGGTCTTCGTCTTTCTGGCTGACGACGGCTTGGTTAGCCAGCAGGATTTCGACAATCTCAGGTTGCCCTAGGCCTGCTGCCATCATCAGTGGCGTGAAACCTTCTGTACCATCCACAGCATTCACGTCGGCTCCGGAATCAATCAGCAACTTGACCGTTTCCGAAAATGGGCCCGTGCAAGCGTGAATGAGCGGTGTTTTTTTTTCACCATCACGGCAATCAACTGTTGCACCTTTGCTGAGCAAGTAGGCCACGGTTTGGGTGTGGCCATTGTAGGCAGCCATATGCAAGGCGGTGAGTTTTTGAGTTGGGTCAAATCCATTGACATCGATGCCGAGATCTAGGCCAGACTTCACCTTGGAGAGATCTCCTTCGTAGGCCGCCATTCGAAATGCGTCCGCACTAATTCGTGGCTGCGTTGATGCGGCAGAGGCCTGAGCGTCATTAGAGCTTTTGGGGGATTCGTCGTCCTCGGAATCATTGGTTTCAGATTCCATCTCTTTTTCCGCTTCAGGCTCATCGTCCTGAGACGTTGGTTCTGACTCGGTTAGCGAATTCGAAGCAGAGGGTGGCTCGGTGTCTGCTGTTGGCGTTGTGGTCTCATTCTTCTCAGAAAAGTCGCACCCTCCCAGAAGTATCAAGGAAACTGCCAAGAGGATAATGGCGGAGGATGGTCGGGGGGATGCTGGTCGAGACATGTCAGTTCATTCATTGATTGAAGCGGGTAAGCGATGGATCACGATGACCGCTTCTCGCCAATCGATCATCACATCGATCTGCTTTGCAATCCCTTCCATCAGATTCCTCAGCGTAACATCTTGCCCTTCGAGCGTAACGATCCCTTTGCACGCGTTTACCGCGCTGGGATGAATTTCGCATTGAAGATTTGCAGTTGCCGCCAGTTGACGAAATGCGTTTTCCGCCGATGTTGAAATTTTCTTGAGTGAGAAAGTGTCGGCGTCGAGTTTCACCGAGGTGGGTTTTTGTATTCGTTCAAGCAGCCAGTGGGTGATACTGCGGTGGTCACTTGCGCTTCCCTGAATCGTCACCCCGGTTGCCGTTTTTCTTGGCCTAACCTTGGGGAACTGAACTCTCAGTTCCTGATCGATTGCTTTGAGTGTCTTGGGTTGCAACTTGTAGAGTCGGCTTAGAGATTGATTGGCTTGCGTTGTAGCGAGCCGTTGTTCGCCGTTTTGTAGCGTCTTATCCTCGAACTGACCTCGAATCATTATCTCCGCGACGCCACGGTGAATCTCTTGCCAGTGATTTTCGGGCCAAAGATCGTGAGGGAGTTGTACTGAGGGAGCATTCGAGTCAAGCATGATACTCGAGAAAGCCTCGCTGGGGGTTGTTAGTTGATCCCAGTTTATGTTGACCACCTCACCCATCTCACTGGCCGAGAGTTGCAGGACGTGGGTGGTGAGTTGGTCAACCCACGCTGTCCGTCCAATCAACATGACGTTTCCAATCGGCATCACCACACAATCGTTAGTGGATGCGATCTGCTCAAATGCTGCGAGCAAAGTCGGGCCAAGGGCACCGGTTTCGATGATCGAGGATGGATTGACTTCGCGGTCGATCCATAGGTTTATCTGGTTCGCTCTCGCGAGTCGCGTGAGGCCCGCACGAAACGATTGACCGTCTAGAACCGACCGGTTTGCACCTGAAAGTCGCCGGTTGAATACGCTTGACTCGTCAAAGATGTCAATCGCTGATGCACTCTCAAAGGAGAGCGACTGAGCGGTAATCAAGACGACCCAGATTTTGAGTAAGCCCAGTTTGAGAGAGCCCAGTTTGAGAGAGCCCAGTTTGTTTCCGAGGAAAGCGTTTTTCTGAGTCGAAGAGGCTATTGGAAGTTCTTGCACCTCTCGGCACTCCTCGAGGAAATTGGAGGAATCAAATGTGATGGTCATTCAGCCAGGAGGCGTCAATTCGGGAGGCTGTCCGGCTGACACCAAGGAGTGAAACGAAAAACGATCAAGCGATGTTCTGGCTGTTCAGACGCTACGATCATTGTAGCGTCGGTCAGAATCAGAGGTTTGGCCGTTCGCTGAAATCATGGCATGCGACTTTGGTCGCTGCGAAAAGGTGGTAATCTGTTGCGTGTGTTGGTTCAGGGCTTTGCTCAGCAGATTTCTTTCGAGAGACACGATGTTGGATGATGAAAAGCTTGTCGGCGGCTTGGCAATTCTGCTCGGCATCATGTTTCTGTGTTTTTCATTGGGCCCTTGGGAATCACCCTACCGCCTACGGTCCACAGCGACCGTGACAAAAAGATTCGGCAAGCCAGCATCGAGACTATTTTGGTTGCTGCTCGCAGTGATCCTCGGGGGTCTCGGAGTGGCGATTGTCACTGATATGAGACCGGGATACGTAAAACCCGTCTCCGTGAGGGTTTTGTATGTTGGACTTGATGGTGCGCGGGCACATCAATTGTGCGGATTTGATTCTTTCACCGCCCGATCCATCAAGTCGATTGCCGACTGAGTGTATCGCTCATATTCCTGATAAAAGTGGTTCATGGATGCTTCATCCGCAAAGAAGAACATCCGTTGGTGAATGGGATCTTTCATTCCCCATTCACGCTTACCCGGTACGACTCGGCGTTCCTCAAAGAAAACCACGGGGTCAATCTCATTGAGAACCGGTGTGAAGGGGATGGGGTTCGAGAGGAAGCGTTCGCGTTTTTCTTCATCAGCAAACAGGTAAAGCTTACCCAAGTGAATCACGCTCAGTGCTGGGTCGCCTTCAGACCACTGATCTTCTTCGATTACTGTGACCGAGCAGTAACCTTCAAGTGCAAGTTCGAGATCCTCTTCAGGACTTTTCGCGGAAGATACTTGTGATGGAATCTCTGCGGACGCTGAATTGACTTGAATGGTCGCGGTTGCGAGTTCATGAATCGGTTCTGTTTTGACCGCTGCGGCAGAGGGCATCGTCATGTCACTCTGGGCCGTGTCCTCGACAGGAAGAGCCGTCTCCTCGAGAGGATTTTGTTGCGTTGGAAGGGAGATCTGCGAGGTCGCTGATGGTTCGGTGGCGTGATCTGCATTCGCTAATTCGTCGATCGGCAAAACGGATGTCGGCATCGCCAGAGCGGATTGGTCGAGCGAGAGATCATTTGCATCCTGATCGGATGCAGAATTCTTTTCCGCCGATGGTTCGTAGATGGGCGTGTCGATCGTAGCGTACTCTGGAGGTGCGACCTCCGGCACCAAATCCGCGTCTGATTCATCGGCTCCACTGGAGCCTCCGAGCGTGGCGTAGCTCGCTTGAGGGATCGTCTTAGATTCCGCGTTCTCCGACTCAGCTGGCAAATCACCGGCACTCCCGTCGTCTGTTGATTCTTCGCTCGGTGGACCTGCAACCGTAGCGTTTGGCAGGTCTGATGCTTCAGTCTGTTCTGACTGATCTGAGGTCGTTTCGAGGGTGCTGAGGGCGTTTCTCAGCATGTCGACGTAACGCGTCACGTCTTGCGGGCTGACTGCGTGGGATATCGTTTTTCCGGTTGGCGTGACGACAACATCAGATGGGAATTTGTCCACTTTGAACATTTTTGCCAGCGATGGGCTTGTGTTCACATGGACCTTAACCGGAACGAAGTCAGCGCGAATCGCATCCTCCACAACTGGGGATGCGAATGCACCCTTCTCGAGCTTCTCGCACCAAACGCAGCGGTCCGCGTAAAAATGAAGTAGCAGGGGTTTCCCCTCTGCGGTCGCGATCGCGTGGGCTTCCTGAAGTTGTACATGCCAATCAATTTCCGCCTTCGCAGATTGGGAATTGATGACGAGTAGTGCGAGGGTGACCAAGCGTAATAGAATGCTCATTTCAGTGTTTTCCCGAGGGATGCAACGCCGTTTTGTGCGAGGTTGCTTGGGATTTTGTAGCGAGAGGGACTCAAATTCTCGGTTAGTGGATACCTACGTGATCGATTTTTCGGCATGTCAGGCTGTAACGCTTGAGTCGAAAGTACAAATTGGGGGGACTTTAACGCTAGCGAGAATCCGCTGCCGGAACTCGGCAAGTCCGAAAAATGCGACTCAAGCTAGCAATGCTTCTGGCAGCTTCCCGTCGCTCGCGGACTTGACATACATTTCGGAAGGCTTATATTTCTACAGTCGCGTGGAGGTGAGGCGGACCTAACGCTGGTTCAGCAACCACCATGGGCATCTCGATCGCGTCGTTCTTTGGCGATGAGCAGGTAGTGATCCCTAGGATATGCTTTGCTTCGGTCATTCCCCCAAATGTTGGACAATCTCGTCCGGCTAGATTCGGGAAGCAGAACGGTCCAATTCGGTCGAGTCAATTTGCACCTGTTGCTACAGTGCTGCGAAGACATGGAGCGTACATTTCAACGACAGATGTGGTCCATTTGAAAAGGATTTTCAGTCCCAACTGGTTTGGATGGGACGTTGTTCATATCAAGACCCATCGGAACCTTTAATCATTCACGCGGCTGGTTTGGGTCGCAAAATTCCGTCTGTATCAGACGCAAATGAGAGGAGCAGAGCTCCTTTTAAAAGCTAAAGCAGGGACAGATTGTTCTGCTGAAATCGAGTTGCCCCAGTGGTTCGTGAACCGCCGAACCGCATCATTTGGGGCTTTAGTTAGAGATTTATGTGCGGTAGTTCTTTTAATCTGGCTGAGTCGAGCGGAGATTTCTTGATCGAGGGTGGTGAGACCGTGTTTGCCCATCTCGAGTGCAACTTAACCGCTGCAACGCGAAATCCTGTGATTTAGTTTTCTGGATAACCCATGGCGAAAAAGAAACGGACGAGTCGAGGTCGACATTCCTCTGGATCAAATGGTCCCGGTACCGGTTATGGTGGGGGGAATGGGAAGCCCAGAGTGAGGCGTCGCCGACGAGGCGGTAATGGTGGCGGAAACGGTGAGAATCGTGGCCCTAACCATGATCGCGAATCGGAGTTGCCGAACGATGCTCCCCTTGAAGAAGGCTTTGGAATTCTCGAACTCCACCCAAATGGTTATGGATTTCTTCGCAGTACCGACAATAACTACGCCCGGGAACGTACCGATCCGTTTGTTCCCGGAACGATGATTGAGCGTTTCGGTCTGCGTCAGGGTGTTTACATCAAGGCGATGGTTCAGGAAGCTCGACGTCAGCAAGGTCCTCGAGTTCGAGAAATATTGGAAGTCGATGGGATTAAGCCCGAGGATTACCCGGACGTCAAAAGTTTTGACACTCTCACTCCGGTGAACCCCGAAGAATGGTTGCATCTGGAAACGGGGCAAAAACCGCTCACGAATCGCGTGATCGATTTGTTGTCTCCAGTGGGTAAGGGGCAGAGAGCCCTTATCGTTGCTCCGCCCCGAAGCGGTAAGACGGTCATGCTCCAGAACATTGCGGAGGGTATCCATGAGAATCACCCTGACGTCAAATTAATGGTTCTTCTGATCGATGAACGACCCGAAGAGGTCACAGACATGAAACGAAATGTTCAGGGCGGCGAGGTAATCGCCAGCAGTTTGGACATGGATGTAGAAAGTCACGTTCGTCTGAGTCAGCTAGTGATTGATCGCGCCAAGCGGCTTGCGGAGAGCGGTCAGGATGTCTTCCTGATGCTTGATTCGATCACTCGATTGGCCCGAGCTTTCAATAAATGGGTCGGACGTTCTGGTCGTGGTGGAGCCACGATGACGGGAGGTTTGGATATCAAGGCGATGGACATTCCTAAGAAGCTCTTTGCGACCGCACGTGCGTTTGCAGAGGGTGGTTCACTGACGGTGGTTGGAACGGCCTTGGTCGATACGAACAGCCGGATGGACGAAGCTATTTTCCAAGAGTTCAAGGGAACGGGAAATATGGAGTTAGTCCTCGATCGACGTCTTGCTGACCGGCGAGTTTGGCCATCGATTGATATTTCACAAAGCGGTACTCGCCGCGAAGAACTGCTACACGACGAGGAAACCTACGAGGCGGTCACCATGCTTCGACGTACTCTCAGTAGCATGCATCCCTGTGATGCAATGGAGCAGTTGACGAAGCAGCTGAGTCGTTTTGAATCCAATGCAGAATTCATCAAGTTGATCAGCGGCGCAAAGGACTCTTTTTAGGGATTGAGCCGAATGAGCTGATGGCGAATCATGGTTTTGATTCCGTTTCACTTCGTTGGCGAAGTCCGCATTGCATCTTTGCTCCCGTCTCGCAAGAATGGAAGCCAAGCCGGAGGGTAAGCGAATTGGTGAGCGGCCTCACTGGAACTGAGGTACCCCGCAAGGGGCTGCGGGTTCGAGTCCCGGGCCCTCCGCTTTGAACCTGGGTCAGGTGTTAATCTGATCCGGGTTTTTTTATACCCGCTGGTTGCATTCTTTAGTGGTGCGTGCGACGAGGATTTTGGTGTTCCGCTGCTGGGTAAATGAATTGGCGCACAAAAAAACCAGTTGCCAGACTCCAAAAATGAAGCCTAGCAACTGGGTGTTTTTGCTTTGATCCGTCGGCGGCAAAATGGAGCCGCTGGGAGAAACGCGTTCGTCTCAGCGTGCTACTGCACAAGCCTTTGGGTGACGAAGGCGAACCCTAAAAATGATCCCTCTGCCGAAAATAAGAGGACCAAAGCAGGCGTGGGAATATTCAATCCCACGCCTGAATTTTAGACTCGCGTTGGCGGTCAGCAAAGTCCATCGGCAGATAAATCGTGTCACATTGAATTGATTTTGAAACTTACTTCAGCTTGAGTGAGTTCAACCCTGTTTCATGGATCATGACGCAAGAGTTCGCTTGATTAATAAGGCAGCTCACGAATGAAAAGATCTTTGAAATAAAGCTCGCTTCCATGGTGCTGCAGTTCAATCTGATCTGCACGAGGCAACGGACTAAGACCGGTTTTATCCCAGTAGTTCTCAAGCTTCACATGGTCAACAATCAGTTTGTTATTGAGCCAGATTGACACTTTGTCACCAACCATTCGAATCAGAAATTGATTCCACTCTCCGGGCTTCTTGTCTTCTCGGCTCGTTGGGCTATTTCTCCAGCGACGATTATTCCAAAGTCCACCTGATCCTAGGTTTCGCCCGTTGGTGTACGACTTGACCCATTCATCGGATGATGTTGGCATGGTCCCCGGTGTTTTCATTCGCGGATCCCATGGATCCCAGATCTGAACTTGCGGTGTGCCACGCAGGTAAATCCCTGAGTCTGCGCCAGGTGGTATCTTCCATTGAACGTAAAGATCGAAGTCGCCGTAATCCTTCTCCGTACAAAGGCTTTGTCCTGCGCCATCGTAGGTCAAGATGCCTTCGATAACACTCCAGTGCTGGTGCATTTGCTGGTTTGCAGCTTCTTGAGCTTTTTGAAGTGCTTCACCTTCAAGTGCGCGTCTCTCGATTGCGTTGCGATGTGATAGGCCCTTCCAGCCAGTCAGGTCTTTGCCATTGAAAAGGGCTTTGAACCCAGCAGGTGGTTGGTTCAAGTCGCCTGATTCCGGAGTCGGACTTGGGGTGGCGAATTCGGCGATCTTTAGATTCCGAAATTCTACTCGGTCACTGTGGCCGGCAAGCATCAGGTGACCCTCACTGTTTTTCATCCCTGGGTGTGGTAGTCCATCAACGGGAGTCGTCTCATTGAGGTAAGCATCAACGATAACATGACCATTGAGGATGACCATGATGTGATCTTCAATTGCAATGATCGTCTCTTGGTTCCATTGACCGGCGGGCTTGAGGTGACCAACCTTTGCCGGGGTTATCCCGTAAATGGATCCGTGGTACTGCCACGGTTTCAGCCAAGATACCAGAC
>JAKMEW010000373.1 GCA_022425745.1 Rubripirellula sp. | reverse complement strand
ACATTGGTCTGACATTGCCGAGGATTACGAGCGGATCTATTCGCTAAGCGGCGGTAACAACAACACCAGTAAAGACCTCAGGGATGTCTTTGAGGATAGGCTAAGTAAGCAAATGCCGTCCCGAGGTGAGAACGGGCAATCGATTGCTGAACCTTCGCTATTGCGACAGGCTCATCTTCCGTTTGATGTTGATGCAGAGTTAATCGTTTTCGGAAAGACGGTTCCCTCAGCGGTTGTTTCGGTCGCAGGGCGACCGGTGAAACTGCGAGACGACGGATCGTTCACCGTGCGAATGGAGCTGCCTGACAGGCGGCAAGTCTTGCCCGTTACCGCGGAGAGCGGCGATGGATCGAAGCAGAGAACGACTGTGATTGCGGTGGAACGCAATACGAAGGTCATGGAACCGGAAGATCGATTCTGATTTCTTTCTCAGTGATTTCTCTCTCCGTGACGTGTATTGACGGTTGTCTCAAATCGAAGTCTTCAAAGTCTTGCTTCTTTACTGCACTCGGTTTGTTTCTTTAGTTTGGTTTGTTTCTGTTCGTCGTAATGTTGGATTTTCTAATGGTTCGCAAGTTTTCTTTCCACGGTGGATGTTTCGTTGCTCTTACGTTGTTCATCGCGATGAGCGCATTCGGGCAAGAGGTCAAGCCTTCAGGTAAGAGCGAAGCGAGTAGCGATCCATTGCGCATCCTACTGATCACCAGTGGTTGCTGCCATGACTACGATTTTCAAACCAAGGCAATGCAACTCGCTTTAAAGAAAAGAGGTGTCGCAGCGACTTGGGATGTTGTTAGCGAGGGAGGGACGGGAACCTCAGCTCGGATTAGACTGTACGAAGATGCTGATTGGGCTGACGGATACGACCTAGTGATCCATAACGAATGCTTTGCAAATACCACCGACGCAAGTTACATCCGACGCATCACAGACGCTCATCGCAGTGGCGTTAACGCCGTCGTGATTCACTGTGCGATGCACACTTACCGCTCAGCAGAGATCGACGACTGGCGGGAATTCCTTGGGGTCACCAGTCGACGACATGAGCACAAAAGTCACTATCCCATTGAAGTAGTTGAGTCTTCACATCCAATCATGGAAGGTTTCCCGAGCGGGTACCGTAGTGCTTTGGATGAGCTGTACATCATCGAAAAGGTTTGGCCCAACGCCTCGGTGCTTGCCACTTCAACGAGTGAGAAAACAGGTCAGAAACATCCAGTGATCTGGACGAATCGCTTTGGTAAGTGCCGCGTTTTTGGTACCACCTATGGGCATTCCAATGAAACCTTTCAAGACGAAGTCTTCTTGCAAGCATTGACCAACGGAGCTCTGTGGGCTGCTGGGAAGGTGACAGCCTCAGAGTGAATCTTGTTAATAGGTCGAGTGGTTTTTGTTGAAAGTTTCTGTTTTGCGCCGTCGGGTTAAGCGACTCTTCGGCGTATCCGTTGCAGTGCGGTTCATGATTCTTTTGCGTATTGATTCCGGTGCAGCGAGTCCAATGTCTCGAGGGATGTCATGGCGGTGGAGCTGAGTTGTTCGCAGTGCCAAGCCGTGCTCCGCATCGCGGAAGAAAATCTTGGTAAGAAATCGCGGTGCCCGAACTGCCAGCATGTGTTCATCGCATCGGAACATTCTGACTCGAGCCTGGCGAGTGAAGAAGGTTCATTGAGTCGCGAAGATGCCCTCGTTGCGAGTTCGAAAGAGGTTGACCAAGGATTGCTTTCGGGTGAGGAGTCTGCTGAGGATCGATTCTCACCTTTGCATGATCCCTTGCTGGGCGAGGATGTCGCAGGTGATCATTCTCCAGTTGAAGAACATAATCCTTACGCTCCCGCATCAGCGGTGTTTAGTGAGCCGAATGCGGAAGTCGGGGAAATCTGTCCGACGGTGATCGCTATTGATACGGTGATCGAGTCCTCTTGGGTTCTGTTCAAGCATTTCTGGGCAATGGCTGTGGTCACCGTCATTATCGTTGCCGGTGTGAATTATGGGGTTGGGTTCATACAGAACCTACTGTCGATTGCTGTTGGGGCGATGCCGGGAATTGATCCTGTGATTCAGGTCGGCGTGCAGTTTTTTCTGGCTGCTCTAGCTTGGCTGGTAGGATTTTGGGTTCAGTTAGGTCAGTCCCTCGTGATGCTCGATATTTGCAGGGGAAAAGGTGTTGATTTTGCGAGGGTTTTTTCGGCCGGCTCTTCGATGTTGTCCGCAGTCGGAGCAATGTTAGTTGTTGTCTGTTTGTTGGGATTGCTGGTTGCGTTATTCGTTGGGCTTCCTGTTGCGGTTGCATTAACCTTCGGGCAGGAGCCAGATGTCATCATGCTGGTTGGTCTTATCGGAGTCGGATTAGGGCTTATCCCATTCATCATTCTGTCGATTCGTCTCTCCATGACTCAGCTTCTGGTGATCGATCAACGCTGTGGGCCTTGGGATGCTATCGCCATCTCGTGGCGGATTACGCAAGATAATAAAATGACTCTGTTCCTTTTGTTGCTGGTTGTTTCTGCGATCTCAGTCATCGCATTCATCGTCGGATTGCTTGCGTGTATTCTGGGGCTCATTCCAACCATGCTTGCAGTAGGAGCTTTTGTGCCTTTGGTTTATGCGGTGACCTACCTCAATCTCACCGGGCAGATCACGGTCTTGCCGGAAGTTCAAGCAGTACGAGCTTAGGCAGCACTTAGATTGAGAACTCTCAGTCTTCTTTTTTTCTCACGACTTCAACATCGATCGCATCTTGCGATCTAGGCTCGTAGCGGTTGGGTGCCGCGTTGGTACTTGAGGTGTGCTCATGCTGTTCAAATCCCTGCGTTTCAAATCCCTGCGTTTCAAATCCCTGCGTTTCAAATCCCTGCGTTTTGAATCCTTGGGTTTTAAATCCTTGGGTCGACATGTGGACTTGCATGTTTCCAATGTATCGGTTGACCAACCAGTGTTTGGCGAGTGCTCTGCCGGCAGGGGTTAGCAGCAGGAATCCAACCGCGTCGGTGAGTAAGCCCGGCGTTAGAAGCAATGCGCCGGCAAATACAATCATCAGTCCGTCCTGAATTTCGTTGCTCGGGACTCGGCCTTGGTTCATCGCAAGATGAAACCGTTTCCAGGCTTCAATGCCTTCGCGTCGTGCTAGAACCGATCCGAGGATTCCGGTTCCGATGACGAGAAGGAAGGTGGTTCCAAAACCGGTTCGTGCGGCAACTTCCACCAAGAGGAAGAACTCAATGAGTGGAATGAGAATGAATGCTGCAAGTAATTTACCCAACATCGTTTAGTCTCTTGTCAGTCGGTTAGCACCGTCGTTTCTTATACTGACTGCGAGTACCTCGACCTAGGGAGCCATGCTTCAGGTTCGATGCAACGAGGTGCAAATGGTTCGATTTGGCAGTGCAGAACACAAATTTCTTCATCGGGTGCAGATTCCATGCCGTACTTTGCAAGAATCTGTTGTCCCCAAGTTTTCGTGGCTCACCCGTTCAACCTGCTAGCCGCTACATTAGGGGATGACACGACCGGTCCACTAATTAGGTTCAAAGCGAGCGTATTGCCACATGGCAAGCCGGGCCGTGATTTGTTTTTTCTTTCCTCAATCGATTTGCCTTCTCCGCCATGCTCTTCACCGACCAATATTGTGTTGTTTTAGGTATCGCTCGTCGCCCCGCGAGCAAGCTGCCAGCGATCGCATTGATGGCGATTGCTTTCTGCCTCAGCACCTTAAATGCTCCAGTGCTCGCACAAGGTTCAGTTGCGAGTGATGCCGATACAGCATCTAGCAAAATTAAAGTGTTGTTGATTACAGGTGGGTGTTGTCACGATTACCAGAACCAAAAGAAACTGATTCGAGACGGCCTGTCGAAAACTCATAGAAATCTCGATTGGACCATCTTGGAGTATGGGTCTGAAAGGGACCTCAAGGTCGACGTTTATCAGAGCAAAGATTGGATCGGTGACTACGACCTCGTGATTCACAATGAGTGTTATGGTGGAGTCGAGGATTCTGAGTTTGTAAAGGGGATTGTTAACGGGCATGTTTCCTCTGGCATCCCCGCAATGGTTATACATTGCTCGATGCATTCATATCGAAATTCACCTGCAGCAGACCATTGGCGATCTTTGTTGGGTGTGACTAGCCGTCGGCACGAGAGACTCAAACGCTCTTTACGGGTCGAAGCAACTAAAGGTGGGGTCGCCTTCGGTTTTGATTCGATTTTGGGTGATGGCTGGGATACGCCCAATGGTGAGCTTTATATCATCGAAAAGGTATGGCCAGAAACCGACGTGCTTGCGACCGCGTACAGTAATGAAACCATGAAGCCTGAGCCCGTGGTTTGGCTTAATCGCCACGAGGGTGTTAAGGTATTTGGAATCTCACTCGGGCATCACAACGAAACCATCGAATCTGAGGCATGGCAGCGGATGGTTAGCAAGGGTTTTGATTGGTGTGTGCAGCCGTAGGGGATCCACTTTTGTTGACATGTTTGTTGATCCAAATCAAGAGCATGATGTTGTTGCATTTTGAGGCTGCTGGTTGTTGACCGATGATTGACTCCAAGTCTGACCAATAGTGAGGTTCAGTATGCTGAATCGATTTAGCCCGGTTTCGAAACGGTTCATCGCGGCGTTGACCCAGTGTTTCCTGCTGGTTGCTTGGAGCGAATCCGCTTGGGCAATGCAGGTTGATTCGGCGGTGGGGCCTGCGGGGGAACAAGTGCAATCAACCGTCTTTGAGTTGAAAATAAGCGGCGGACTAAGGTACCTATCTAATGATCAGGCAGAGTTGCGATGGGTTTCCAATTTGCCGGGTGAGTCGACGGTCGCGTATGGCTCGGATCGCAAGTTAGGTGCCTATGTAAAATCAACCAGCCGTGGTGTAAGCCACAGCGTGGTTCTTACCGGTCTGAAGCCCGGGCAGGAACTCTATTATCGGATTGCCGTTCAGAACGAATCTGGGCGTAAGTTGAGTGCCTACTATGTTGTTGAAGCGGGGATGAACTATCGGTTGCCTGAGGTCGCGCCGAGTGATGCACCGCCCTTTTCAAATGCTTCTCAATTCCTTGATGATCTTCTGCAGACAGACCTGTCAAAGCTGGGTGGCGTCGTTGTGGTGGATGCAGCTGTCGCAACCGACTATCTCCCGTCGCTGCTCGAGCGGCAAAACCTCACGATCATTGTCGCCTTCGATGATGACGCAGCGCTTCAGCAGTTCAGGCAGGAATGGTATTCATCTGGACTTTACGGGGTTCATGTTTCAGCACAATTAACCCGTGATTTACCAGATGAGTTCGCTAACCTTGTGCTGGTCGACGTGGTCAGTGTTGAGAGGTCGCTAGATTGGCTATCCCCTTCCGGTCGACTCATCTGCCGCTCAAAGACAATTCCTGATGAATTGAAATATCGGTCACAGGTCGTGCGGTGGTCGCAGCGTGCGGGCGATCTTTGGTTAGGTTCAACTGCATTTCTTGAGACGTTATCAAAGTGGGATCATCAGTACGGTAGCGCTGCCAATGCATCTTACGTTGGCGAGTCGCTTGAGGGGGTCGATCGCACGGATGATCTTGAGGTGAGATGGCTTGGTCGGCCCGGAGCTGACTTTGGGATTGACCGAAATCCTCGGATGCCTGCACCTCTCGTTGTGGGCGGGCGTTTGTTTCACCAGGGAATGAACCGCATGGTGGCTGTCGATGCCTTCAACGGCGCAATTCTCTGGTCACTGGAAATCCCGGACTTACGAAGAGTCAATATTCCAAGGGACAGTGGTAATTGGTGCGCGGATGGAGATCGGATCTACGCAGCCGTCGGGGCATTTTTGTGGGTGATCGATGCTGCAACTGGTGAAATGTTGCATACCGTTGAGCCGCCTGATTCGGGTGTTGCTGACCCTGCTTGGGGCTATGTTGCAACAACCGACCAATACCTCGTTGGAACCTCCGTCGCCAGCGGAGGCATTTACGAGGATTTTTGGGATAAACCAAGTTGGTATGACGGGATCAACGATGCTGCCGCATCAAAGGTATGTGGTCGTTGTTTAATGGTGTACGACAAGAAGTATGGTGATTTGCGTTGGCAACGAGAGATGGATGCGATCCTTCATTCGACCATCACGGTACATCAGGACAAAATCTATTTCGTCGAAGTGGAAGACGCCTCCTTGCGAGAAGAATTTGTAGGTCGAGTACCTGATTCAAAGATCTGGTCCAACGCATCGGTGGTGTGTCTGGATTTGGAGACGGGTGAGGAACAATGGAAGGTGAAAGCTCCCCCGACCGGCCAGTTAGAGGTGGTTGCATTTGGTGTCGCCGACGATGACCAATTCATTCTTGAAACTTCATCCGCTGGTAAGTTTCATCTTTCTTCATTTGATGCCTCAAACGGAGAACAGAGATGGACTCAGAGTCCAAAATGGTCAGAAGATAACCATGGTGGTCACATGCAGCATGCGGTGCTGATGAACGGCAAGATTTATTTGCAACCCAGTATTCTTGATGCTGCTTCAGGTGACATTATCAAGACGGATACGCTTGGAAAAAGGCGTGGTTGCGCGACACCAATCGGTGCGGGCGGGTCGATCATCTACCGAGGCGGTTCTGGCCCGGTAACCTTTTGGTCGCTCGATGAAGAAGATACATCTGAGTTTGCGCGACTGCGACCGAGTTGTTGGCTAAGTACGATTCCGGCGCATGGAATGTTGTATTCACCAGAGGCAGGGGGCGGCTGTTCCTGTGGCGGTTGGATGGAATGTTCTATCGGCTTTGCGCCGATAGCCAATCGGCAATCAGGGGCTTCGAAATAGTGAGTGGGGTTTGGTGTGGCGCGGAGTGATTTCAAGTCAATTGCGATGATTCTGCTGTGGAGTCTCGCTTGTGTTTGGTGTTCTCATCCCTCAAGGGGCGAGTCTTGGCCGACCTATCGGCATGACAATCGAAGAAGTGGAGTGACCACCGATGCGGTGAAATTCCCTCTTTCGCTTTTATGGGTTTGGAGATCACCGCAACCTCCGCGAACCGCGTGGAGTGGTCCCGCAAAGTGGGATGCTTACACGGGTAACCGTGATCTTCAGTCGATGAGGAATTTTGATCCTTGTTTTTTTGTGACAGCGGATCGTGATTTTGTTTTCTTTGGATCCAGTAGTGATGATGCCGCTCACGCTTTAGATGCATCAAGTGGTGAAGAGGTGTGGGTAAACGTTGTCGGTGCACCGGTACGCTTGCCACCAACGATTGACGGGGATCGTGTTCTCTATGGTTCCGATGATGGCTATGTTTATTGCGTCCATCGAAAGTCGGGTGAGCTAATTTGGAAATTGCTTGGAGCCGATTCGGAGCGACGGATTTTTAATGACCGCAAGCTGATTTCTCTTTGGCCGGTGCGAACAGGTGTGATGGTCGATCAGGGTCTAGCGACGTTTGGAGCATCCTTGGTGCCGTGGGAAACGTCACACTTGGTAACGGTCGACGCGGTAACCGGTGAGATGAAGGGTGCTGGTTGTTTTCGCCGACGCCTCGATTCGGTGACGCTGCAGGGAGCTTTACTTGCGTCTTCTAAGCGTCTGTATGCACCACAAGGTAGATCGGCACCATTGGCTTTCGGCCGACTAGATGGTGAACCCATTGGTCCCATAGGCGAGGCGGGCGGTGTATTTTGTGTTCTGACTGAGGACGAAACTTTTTTTGCGGGCCCTAACACCCAGAAGGAGACGCAGCACCAGATTCGCGTCATGGGTGTTGGTGAAAATAAGGCTTTGGCATCTTTCGCAGGGACGAATCGAATTCTTATCGATGGAAACGATGCGTGGTTCTCGGCAGGTGGAGAACTGAAGCGGTTAGACCGCGAAGTCTACCTGTCCGCGCAATCACAGAAACAGCGGGCCCTGGCAACAGTCCCCAAAGATCAGAAGCCCTCGCCAGAGGTTTTGGAAATTGTTCACAAGGCGGACGCCCAGCAAAGCTCTGCATGGAGGTGGGCAATTCCTTGCGAAGCATCCTTCGAAATGATCAAAGCCGATCAGGCTCTGTTTCTCGGGTTTGATAACCGAGTGCAAGCTGTATCAAGCGTCAGTGGGAAGCTTCTTTGGGACCAAGAGGTTGATGGTGCAGTTTACGGAATTACCATTGCCAGCGGTCGTCTTTTTATCAGTACCGATCAAGGTGCAATCTATGCCTTCGGAATGGCCTCACCATGAAACTCCGGCGGTTGAATCTCAAGCGGTTGAATCACTTCGGTTTTCGCACGCGTCCGCGGACACGCAAGTCTTTAAGTGGTGTGCGTGCTCTGGCGATGTTTTTGTTTGCGGTTTGTTTGGCGATGTCTCCGCTTTTGGCTTGTAAGTTACCAGTGTTTCGTTATGCACTGGAACGCTGGCCGGTGGATCAATATCGTTTCGTCGCGCTCATCAGTCACCCTGATTCGCCCGTGGTGCAGGATGCAATTCTGGCACTTAAAGAAAAGCAAACTGCCGCGTGGAATGCTGAAATTGAATTCGTGAATCTGGCTGAACTCACGGAGGAACAATGGTGGCAGTATGAAGGTCTCGAGGGTGGTGACCAGGACCGCTTGCAGGTTTATTTTCCAAGCAAGGGACAGAACAAACGTCTTGGCTGGCAGGGTGATTTGACTCGCGAATCGGTTCAGCGTTGGGCATCTTCCCCCGCACGCAAAGATCTGATTCACGATCTATCTCAGGGAGTTTCAGCAGTCTGGTGGCTGATTGAGGGACGGGATTTAGAGAAAGCTGATCAAATCGAAATGGAGATGAAGTCGATCTTGAGTCAAGCTAATCGGGAGATCAAGATTCCTGATGGTGTCATTAGTCAAGCTGATGCTGCTGATTACTTTCAGTCGAATCCAGGGGCTTCGATGGATGACGTACTTCGCTGTTCCGTTCCATTGCGAGTAGATTTCCGCCTTCGACGAATCAGTTCGGATGATGTGAGTGAGTTAGGAACCTTGGCGATGTTGCGTGCGTTGGGTGTCACGGATTCCCGGAATGCATGGCTTGTTCCCGTATTCGGCCGTGGGAGGATGTTGGATGCAATACCAGTCGATCGCGTTGATTCATCGGTCGTCATGAATGCGTGCAAGTACATGGTTGGCGAATGTAGTTGCACGGTGAAGTCGCAGAATCCTGGGGCTGATTTGTTGTTGTTAATGAACTGGGAAAAAGAGTTAGGAGTTGAGTCATTGGTGATGGGTGCAACAAGCTTGCTGCCTCCGGTCTTGCTTTCGATTCCAGAAGGTCAGAAGGTATTGCCTTCTGAGCAGGAAATGGAAAAGGGGACTGATCAAAGTACGGAGCAAAAGACACAGCACAGCATCCCCGCAGCGATCTCTTCAGGTGATGCGTTAGCGCAGGGTTCTGCAGGGAGGCATATTGATCAATCGGAGGACGCGAGTGCGGGTGGCATTGGTTTTCCATCTCGCGACGTCATACTTCTGATGCTCGGATTGAGCTTCCTGACAGTGACAATGCTGATGAAATACCGCCACTGAGCGAAGCAACCATGAAGTGGTAATCGCGTTCGCAAGCTTTTGATTCAATGGTGGTGATTCGTTGTGATACCGTTTATTGGTGGGGAAGCCAGATGGATTCTTGCGACGCTATCTCTTTGCGGTTGGGCTGATTCCGACGTGCTTTGATCCTAACATAAGGTGCAATGTGATTGGCGCGGTCCGCGAAGCTGCCTCGCGCGGCATCTGGCTTGGCGTGTGCGGGTTCCGTTAAATCTTCGATGACAAATCCAGAGCGACAGATCCCGCCAATGATTTGTTCCCATCGATGGGCAAATTCGATCGCACCTTTTTCTCTCAACCTCTGCGCATTTTTACTCGTGGAGAATGTTTCCGGTATCGGTTGATTTCGGTAGTAATGGTGTTGGATTTCGTAGTGTCCCTTTTCATTCGGATCGAGTGATGCCTGCAAACTCGTTGGTTGTTTGTGTTGGCTGATATACAATCCACCAGGTCGAGTGATTCGTCCTACTTCTCGAAAGACGGGAGCCACATTGGGAACGTAGCAAGTGCTTACCGGATGGATGACCAAGTCAAATTCACCATCTCGAAGCATCGGCATACTTTCCATGGTGTTTTCAATTAATCGAAAGTTGTAGCCTCGTTCAGCCGCGACTTGTCGATCAAGCTCCAGCATCGCGCCGCTGATATCAACGACCGTCACGATCGCTCCGGCGGCCGCATACAACGAGCTTTGTCGGCCTCCGCCCGCAGCAAGACATAGAACATGTTTTCCCGTGATGGATGAACCGAGCCATCCGCAGCCATCAACAGTTTTTAGTGGCTCAGCGAGCTCTTTGTCTGATGCCGGTCGGCAGAGAGGGGATTTCGCCGCGGCCATGGAATCGTAGACCCGACGATTTGTTTGGCGTATGTGTTCGCTATCCATGTCTTTTGATTCGAATCCGTAGTGCTAGAACCTTGTCAATGCGTGCTTTACGCGCCGTTATTTCAACGTTTCCAGGGTGGATTGGCAATGATTCAGCGAATGACCGCGACTGCCACTAACTTTTTTCTCTGCAGGGGGGGCGGTTTTTCTTGTCTATTTCTGGGAACTTTTGACAGGAATATGAGTCTGAACCGGTGGATGCGAGCTTGATAGGTCGCTTCCTGCTGATTTCACGATCATTGCGCAACGGATTGGATGCATTCATCGAGGAAGAGCTAACGCTGATGCCCGGATTCTGGTGCTTGACGGTTTCGTGTTCCGACCCGTCGCATTCTCGGGTACGCTGAACGGGATACGATGGCTGCCTGGTGGGGCGTACTTGCGGCAACTTTACTATTTCGAGATCAAAGTCATTGGTTGTATTTGTCGATTGGAACCATGAAACCGACTGAAGACCAACTCGATCAACTGCTCAGTGCGTACCTCGATGACGCATTGGATGATGATGAATTGCGGTTGTTGGAGCCGCGATTAAAGGACGACTCAGAGGTTTTGAATCGCTTGCGTGAGTTAAACGCTGTTCGTGATTCGGTAAGGCAGGTATTCAGCACAACGCCAACGGTTCGTCTGCCAAAAGAGTTTTCAACCGAGGTTCTCGCTGCGTCAGTCGCGCGAGCCTATGAGGAAGGGTGCGATGAGTCGCATCCTTTGATGCGAGTGCAGGAGAAGCCACTGACAAGTGTGGGTGTTCCAAGTAGCGAGGTCAGCACTCAGCGGCTCATTGCGGTTGCCCTGACGCTTGCAGCGAGCATATTGCTTCTGTTATTCGGCCCGAACTTCCTTGCATCGGAGTCTGATGGTAAGGGAAATCAAATTGCAGGGAATCAATTTGCGAAAGCCAGCTCTGGGAAAATGGCTGAAGGCATCATCCCGCCTTTGGAGTCAAGTCAGATCAGAATCTCTGAGTCGAACGGACAAGATAGGCAAAGCGAAGTTCCATCGAATATTGCAAGTTTAGAACGAAGACCGCAAGGTGATGATTTCGCCGCATCGACTCTACCGGTCGGTCGGTTGGCAACGATCGATCCAGCAGAAGACTCTGCTGATCAGTCTGTAGATCAAGCAACTCTTCCGGCATCAGATAGCAAGATAAATCAGGGGAACAGCCAGACGGCTCCAAGGGCGAATATGGCAGTTTCGGGAGATGTAAAAGCGAATCAGGGATTTGAAGATGTAGCTTCGCCTCGGGGTGCCGTCTTGGTTCTCCGAATCAAGCAAACAGACAGCGGACGCTCTGAGGAGGCAGTGCGGGGTGCAATGAAATCTGCCGGGATACGAGGTTCGAGCAGAGTTGCCTTGAGGGGGAAAACACTCGAAGGATTGGTCGCACAATCTAGTGATGATCAAACTTTACCTGGACAGCATGGAGCTGTTGACGCTGGTCGCTCTATTTTGTTTTTGCAACTCTCAGCCAAGCAATTTGATCAATTTTATCAGCAGGTATGGGCTGATCAGGCGGGCGTTGATTCCTTGTCGATGTCCGTTGTGTTCGATGCGCCAATCACTGGCCTGGTCGAATCCATTGTGCATGATCCAACGCGGATCAAGGCAGAAGCTACGTCAGTTGAAATTCAAGAGATTGACGAGAAAGGATTTCTAGTCGATTCATTGCGGCAGTTGCCGTTGGTACCCATGGATCGCTCAGTTTTGTCGGTTCCCTCATTGGGTTCTAGCGAAGATTTGCAAACGCAAGTTTTATTATTGGTTGAGTGAACGGTTATCGTGCGAACGCACGCGTGGGTGAAATAAAAAAGCCAGAGACGCAGTGCGCCGCTGGCTTTCTGAAGATCAAGTTTAAGGTCGACTAGGTTATCGGCCGATGCGTTGCAAAACGACATCGAGGGTTTTTCGAAGTGCGGCTCCACTCGCTCTCATGCCCTGCACTTCTTTAGGCCACAAGTCGATCTCCATTCGATCGACAACTCCAGTTCTTCCCACAACCGTGGGGACCGATAACGCGACATCTCGAAGCCCATAACAACCTGACTGCACGCTACTGACTGGTAGAACGCAGCGTTTGTCCAAGGCAATTGCATCGATCACATCACGGATGGCGATTCCAACCGCAAATCCCGCTCCACCTTTCCTTTTGATGACCTCCGCTCCACTGCCGCGAGTTCGGGTGAAAAGTTGGTTTGCGAGACTTGGATTCCAGCCAGGGTATCGATCTAGAGGTAATCCAGCGATTGTCGCACTGCTCCATACGGGAACCATTGAATCACCATGTTCGCCGAGGATGAGTGCATGGGTTTGAGTTGGCGGAGCATTTAGCTGGTCGGCAATTAGCGAGCAGAATCGGATGGTATCAAGCTGCGTACCAAGTCCGATTACCTGATTGCAAGGCAGTCCTAATTCTTTGGCTGCAACGTAGGTGAGGATGTCGACGGGATTGCTGACCACCAAGACGATAGCGTCCGACTTCGGGCCAGCGGCCTTTACATCTGCCAAGATTTGCATGAACAAATCCGTGTTGCGGTTGATCAGATCAAGGCGTGATTCATCCGGCTTTCGTCTTAGTCCTGCAGTGATACAGATGACATCACTCGTTGGGATGTGCTCGTAGCCTCCTCCGACAATCGTTTGGTCTGCCACGCTGGGGCTACCGTGCTGGAGGTCGAGTGCCTGTCCTACCGCTAATTCCTGATTGACATCGAGAAGGGCGATTTCCCTTGCAATCCCACCGCATTGAAGAGCAAATGCGGCGCAAGATCCGACGAGGCCACCGCCACCGATGATTGAAACTTTCATGGGGATTTCTTAACTTACTGAAGCTTTTTTTATTGAACTGGATTGAGATTCAGGAGCAAGGTGAGTCGTCGAGAACCTCGCTCTGCGATCTGATGATAAGGTAGTCGGCGACGTGCACACTAAGTCGATTGCATCTGCCTGATGACTTCATCGGTGATGGCTTTGACAAGTGCATCCTCTGAGGATGGAGTCCCACTGTTTGCGGGAGCTGCGTTTGATGAAACAGGCGGAGGAGCTGGGAATGCTCGTCGCTCTACGCCTGCTGCTGCCCATGAGTCACGGAAGACGTCATTGGCGCAGATGTCACAGTTGTCGTACTCCGGAGTGTTTCTCGGGTCTTTGTATCCCCATTTGTCCTTGAGATCCAAGAGTTCCTGAGACTTTTCACCGCTCAGGTACGATACGTTGCCGAGCTGTCGCGAGAGCATCAACATGCGGCAGTATGAGTCAAGAATCTCTGTCCACCAGTAAGCCTGTTCGACCGTTTCGCCATAACTGACAGTTCCGTGGTTGGCCAAGATCATCACGTTAGTGCGATGAACGAAGGGTAGGATTGTGTCAGCGAATTGTTGACCGCCTGGTGTTTCATATTTGGTGATGGGTACGTCGCCTAAAAAAACCTCGACCTCCGGGAGGACGCATTGAGGAATGGGTTCTCGGGCAATCGCGAATGCGGTGGCGTGCGGAGGATGGCAGTGGACGACGCTCTTGATGTCTTCACGTTGCTTGTAAATTTCTAAGTGCAGTAGTGCTTCACTTGAACGCTTCTTGCGTCCGGAGATTTGATTTCCCTGCATGTCGATGAGTGCAATGTCGTCCGGTTTCAGATAGCCCTTACAATGAAGCGTTGGAGTGCAAAGGACTTCATTCTCACTTACCCGAACCGTGATATTGCCATCGTTGGCGGCCGCAAATTGACGATTGTAGATTCGACTGCCAATGTCGCAGATGTCTTGTTTGATGCTGTGGAGATTCTGCATGTTTCTTCTCAGAGGGTGTGAACGCGTGTTGGTTTGCGTGCAACACGAGCGGTTTGGTGTAAGGTTTGGTTACGGAATGGGTTTTGTCGAATGATTTACTGCAAATTCAGCGGATCGACACATCATCAATGAGTGCAACGATGGATGCATCAAGCGGTTTCACATCGGGATAAAACGGTTGAGTGGATTCGGGGCCTTCTGCAAGGCCAACCAGATCGCCCAAGCCGCTGCCGCACAGATCCCAGGCAATTACGGTGTCGCCACCAAGAGGGTCTGCATCCAATCGTTCAATCTTGTCGACAATTTCGACGCATCGAAGTTTCGCGCCCTGCATGCTCGGATGTGAGCGAGCCAAGGTGAGTGTTCCGATCGTTCTCGCGAGTTTCATTGCTGTGTGTTCCCCGTGTGTGTGTTCCCCGTGTGTGTGTTCCCCGTGTGTGTGTTC
>JAKMEW010000350.1 GCA_022425745.1 Rubripirellula sp. | reverse complement strand
AGCCCCGACTGCGGCCTCGGCTCCTGCGGACAACACCGCAGGGACCGTAACTATCAACGCCCCAATGGTCGGTACCTTCTACGCAAAAGCAAATCCTGAATCACCAACCTTTGTGAAGGTCGGTGATCGAGTGAATGCGGACACGGTTGTCTGCATTGTCGAAGCGATGAAGGTCTTCAATGAAATTCCTGCCGAGTGTAGCGGGACGATTGTTGAGGTCTTGGTCAACGACCAACAACCGGTGGATTTCGGTAAGCCGATGTTCCGAGTGCAGCCCGACTGATCGGGATGCTCGATCGACAAGATCGTTCAAGCATCGGTTTCGTTAGTGATCGACTGGCGCGACTCGACGACAATCGAGTAATTATGGGGCGAGACCTCGTTCGTGGGATCATTACCAGCGTGCTTTCCCGTCTCTTCCTCCGCAGACTGTGCGAGTCGGGGATACCGTGCAGAACTGCTAGCGGCGGTGTGAACCGTTCCGATGCGGGTATGAAGTATCGCGACAAAAGGCGTCGCTACTTTTTTATTGATCAGCAGTTGATCGAAACGTCCCTAGATCAATAGAGCATGAAATCGCGAGCCGTTGATGCGTATGGAAATTCAATGTCGTGAAAAGGTTTGTTTACTGACTCATTCTCAGAGAAGTGAATCCAGTGTTTAAGAAAATTCTGATCGCCAATCGCGGTGAAATTGCGTTGCGGGTGATTCGAGCTTGTCGTGAACTCGGTATCCAATCCGTTGCGGTTTACAGTGAAGCAGATACTGATTCGATGCATGTGGCATTAGCCGATGAGGCTTACTGTGTGGGATCCGCCCGAAGCGCCGACAGCTACCTGAAAATCGATCAGATCATAGCGGCCGCTGAGGTGTCGGACGCGGATGCAATTCATCCGGGGTACGGATTCTTGGCAGAAAACGCCCACTTCAACGAGGTGTGTCGTGCAAGCGGTTTCGAGTTCATTGGTCCAAGCCCGCAGGCGATGGAAAAGCTAGGTGACAAAAACACAGCGAGATCCATGGCGATTGCTTCGGACGTCCCCGTTGTACCCGGTAGCGACGGCTTGATTGAATCAGATGACGTCGCGATTAAGGTTGCAAAAGAAATCGGATATCCCGTGCTGATTAAAGCAACCGCCGGAGGCGGCGGGAAAGGGATGAGAGTTGCGCTGGACGAAGACACTCTTCTCACTGCTCTCTCGCAGGCGAGAACTGAGGCGGAAGCCGCGTTTGGTAATGGCGGTGTCTACCTCGAGAAGTACGTGGGGAACCCTCGGCATATCGAGGTTCAGGTGATCGCCGACCACCACGGTAATGTCTGCCATCTCTTCGAGAGAGATTGCAGCGTCCAGCGTCGGCATCAAAAATTGATTGAAGAGGCTCCGAGCCCCAACCTGCCTGAGGAACGACGTGACGCCATCTGCGAAGCGGCTGTTCGGATGATTCGTGGGGCCGATTACACGAACGCCGGCACCGTTGAGTTCATTGTCGACGAGAACAATGATTTTTACTTCATCGAGGTCAATGCTCGTATTCAGGTAGAACATCCGGTCTCGGAAATGGTAAGTGGGGTCGACCTCATCAAGTCACAAATCCTCGTTGCAGCTGGCGAGCCCCTGCCCTTCAAACAAGAGGATCTGCAATGTGTTGGGCACGCGATTGAGTGCCGCATCAATGCAGAGGACCCAAGTAAGGGATTCCGTCCAAACCCGGGGTCTATCAAGAAATTTTTCGCACCTGGCGGGATCGGTGTTCGTTTTGATTCTCATGTTTACGGCGGTTACAGCGTTCCACCTTATTACGATTCGATGATCGCGAAATTAATTGTGCATCGGCCAACGCGTGCGGAGGCAATCGCGACCATGCGTCGGGCGCTCAAAGAAATGCAGGTTGAAGGTATTGAAACAACCGCGGGTTTCCATGACATCGTTCTTCAGCACGAAGACTTTATAAAGGGAACCCATGACACAAAATGGGTTGAGCGAGAGTTGATGGACTAGCGGACTATCCGCTCCTTGTTTCCTCTGTTGGTGGTCGGAGTGGCGCAGCCTCCCGATCACGAAGTTGACTGACCTTCTGGCACTGATCCTGATGGAAACATTCTCGTTCTTTCTTGCTTCGACGCCGTTGCTTATTCACATGCTGTTGGTCTCGGCGATTCGAGTCTCCGGCAGGTACTACGTCACAACGCGTGGACGAGAGATCATCTCTCTTGCTTTTGCCGTTTCTGGGATGATCGCGGTTGGCCCGGTTGAGCTGTTTTTTCCCATGGCTGCCGCGGCTGTGTTTGGTCCGCTGGTCTGGGCGGTCCTGGTTCTGTTTTATTCGTTGTGTATCTCGTTGCTAGTACTCGGGGCGAAGCCACGCCTTGTGGTATACGGTGGTGAGCCGAGAGAGTTGCTTGAGCCATTGCTGATGGCCGCACGGTCAGTCGATTCCGATGCTACGGCTGTTGAATCGCAATTGCAGATTTTCTTGCCGCAACATGGAGTCCACTTAAAGCTTTCGGGGCAACGCGCAAGCGGCTATTCCAATGTCGTCGCCTTCGAAGACAACCTTTCCATGGAATTCTGGTCGGTGTTAAGGGGAGCGTTGAGGGAACAGCTCAGGGGGCGAGTGGTGTCACGAAGACGAGGTGTCTTGCTCGGGCTAGCGACGGTTGTTTTTGCCAGCTTCTTGCTTTACCAGCTTTTCCAATCTGGCGACCAACTTGCTGATGGGATTCAGGATTGGATCTGGCGTTGATTCACCACGCGATTGTCGTCCTCGGTTGAGTCGACTCTCATCGAGCACCGGCGGTGATCTTAGGGGGCAACCAAATCAAGGATTTGACGCATCTGCGCCACGGCATCACGCATTCCCACCATGACAGCTCGTGAAACAATGGAATGGCCAATGTTGAGCTCCACCATGTTCTGGATTTCCGCGACGGGACGAACATTGTGGTAGGTCAGTCCGTGTCCGGCGTGTAGCCGAAGCCCACACTGTGAGGCGAGCTCGCCCGCAACCTTTAGACGGTCCAGCTCCCTGCACTGCTCTGCTCCCTTGGCAAGCGCATAAGGCCCGGTGTGCAGTTCTACGGCGGAGACGTTTAGTTTCGCTGCGGCTTCGACCTGGAAGGGATCTGGGTCAACAAACAGGCTTACAAGGATACCGCTCTCTTGAAGCTTCCCGATGGCAGCTCGAATACGTCCTGAATCTGCGGCTACATCCAAGCCCCCTTCGGTCGTGACTTCTTCACGGCTTTCGGGAACAAGCAAGGCCCAATCGGGTTGAGTTCGGCAGGCGATCGCAACCACATCATCAGCACATGCGATCTCAAGGTTTGTTTTCACGGTGACGGTCTGTTTCAGGATTTCAACGTCACGATCCTGAATGTGACGACGATCCTCGCGTAGATGGAATGTGATTCCATCTGCGCCACCCTGTTCCGCAAGTGCAGCCGCAACCACTGGATCCGGTTCATAAGTCCGACGGGCTTGTCGGACCGTAGCGACGTGGTCAATGTTGACACCGAGTT
>JAKMEW010000320.1 GCA_022425745.1 Rubripirellula sp. | reverse complement strand
ACAATCGCGTTGGATTCGTTACCTCGAGATGTGAATAAAGCGGAAACAGCCTATTACCTCGCTTACTGTGAAGCAAAGTTAGCTCTTGCTGGGAAGGGAGCTAAGGA
Organism: Rubripirellula sp.; assembly: GCA_022425745.1. Taxonomy (GTDB): domain Bacteria; phylum Planctomycetota; class Planctomycetia; order Pirellulales; family Pirellulaceae; genus Rubripirellula. The sequence goes on along the minus strand of JAKMEW010000320.1, from coordinate 6,860 downwards.
TGACGCTGTTCGAAAGTTGCTTGGGTTTGCGAGTGCGTATCAGAGTTCTTGGCATTTCTACGAAGCGGCAAGATTGCTAGGGGATCTGTCTTTAGCACTAAACAATGCGGACAAGGCATTGACCTATTACAAGTCGTTGATGAACGCACCATCGGCTAACACCAAGATCGAGTCAGTTTATCTTCAAGGGCTTGTAAACTTGAAGAAGCAAGATCCCGAAGCGGCATCAGCGGAATTTGAAAAAGTGATTGGTCTGAAGGCTCAGTCCACCGAGGTTGCAAGGTTGCAGGTACTTGCCAAAGCAGGCAAGGCATTGGCCTTGGCTCAGGGCAATCAGGGAGCTGACAGCCTAGCAATCACGAACGAATTGATAGGCGAATTGAACCCAACCGATGTCGAGATGGCAGCAAGAATCTACAACGCCCAGGGCGCAGGATTCGAAGCTAGCGGTGATATGGAGGGTGCAATTTTGGCTTACCTGCACACACACCTGATGTTTTCTTTGCAGCCGGATGCTCATGCAGAGGCATTGCAGCGTTTGGTTGAGCTCTGGCCGCAGGTTGGAAAACCGGAGCGAGCAGCGGAGGCAAGGCAGGAATTGCAGCAGCGATATCCAGGATTTTAATCTTGTCGTTGTTGAGAATAAAAAACCACTATTCCGCACGATCATCGTATTCCCACCGCCGTTGTGGGGCACGTGAATCTGCTAGATTAATTTGAGTTCACCGTGGCCGTCAGGGAGACGAGAATCTCCATAGGCATTCTACTGTCAACACTTTTCTTTCCGGAGAGCTTCGTTAATGATCGACGCTTGCGGCTTATTTGCACCATCACGTACCCACACTTTCGGTGATCAATTGACCGATCTTCGTAAAATTCATTGGTTTCGATATGCGTTAGCCGCTCTGCTGGCGGTGACTCTCACTACAACCACAGTTTCCAGTAGCTACGCTCAGGAAGAAGGTGGAGATGAGTTTGCAGAATTTGACGAGGTGGCGGCTCCGGCTGGTGAAGCTCCTGAAGGTGATGCCGAGCCCGCTCCTGCAGCGGACGCAGCGCCGGCCGATGCTGGAGGAGCAGGTGCTGGAGGAGCAGGTGGTGGGGGAGCCAAAAGTAGCTCGCTGTTGGGCTGGGTTTACCAGTCGCTTGGAGTTGGCTACTTGGTAATCTTTCTCGCCTTGTCGATCAGCCTGGTGTCGCTGTTTGTGATGAACATGCTCGCCGCACGTCGGGACACGCTATGCCCGCAAGAGCTTGTTGATGCATTTGAAGAGAAACTGAATGAAAAGGATTTCCAGTCCGCATACGATCTAGCTCGCACTGATGAATCGGTTTTGGGGCAAGTTCTCTCTGCTGGTTTGGCCAAGCTTTCTCGCGGCTACAACAAAGCTCTTGAGGGAATGCAGGAGGTTGGTGAAGAAGAGAGTATGAAACTCGAACACCGATTAAGTTACATGGCTTTGATCGGCAACCTCAGCCCAATGATCGGTCTTTTTGGGACGGTTCATGGGATGATTGCATCGTTTCAGGTGATTGCGGTAAGTGGCGCGACACCCAAACCAGCAGAATTGGCTGAGGGTATTTCCACCGCTCTGTTTACGACCTTGATTGGGCTCGCAGTCGCAATCCCAGCAATTGCGGCCTACAACCTACTTCGTAATCGCGTTACACGTCTTCTTCTTGAAGTTGGTGTGACAAGTGAAAATCTGATGAGTCGCTTTGAGGATGTACAGCCGCAAGGGGCGAAGAAGTAAATGAGGGTAAAGTCGAAGAAGGTTGATCTGGCTGAAGGTGATCTGACGCCGATGATCGATATGGCGTTTCAGCTGATTGCGTTCTTCATGGTGCTGATCAATTTTGCTCAGACCGAATCGAACGATCGGGTGAAGTTGCCTAGTAGCCAATTGGTGAAACCACCCGAAGCTCCGTTGGAATTTCCGATCATCCTCCACGTTGCGCAGGATGGGGAGGTGTTTTTGGGTGGGGATAGCTACACAGCTGAAACTCTTCGCGTTGGCTTGAACAGCGAGATCGCAGTGATCAAGGCAGAAGGTAAATCTGTCAAGGATGCCAACGTCGTTATTCGAGCTCATAAGGATACCGCAGCGGGTGACGTTCAAGAGGTGATACGAGTGGCTCAAGAAGTGAATCTTGAGAACTTTGCGCTTCGTGTGAAGGAGGATCGATCGTGAAGATTCGAAACCGCGGGGAAGCTCAGGAGACTCAACTCAACATGACGAGCATGATTGACATTGTCTTTCTGCTTCTCATCTTTTTTGTGATGACCTTTAAGATTGTTGAACTTGAGGGCGATTTCAGTGTTCGAATGCCACTTGCCGGTAATGATTCCGTGGCAATGGATTCAACCGAATTGCCGTTAAAATTACGGATGCGAGCGGATGAGCTGGGGCGTCTAACGTCTATTTCACTGAACGAAATGGAACTTGGTCAAGATTTTGATCAGCTTCGAGGAAATGTCATTTCTCTTATCGGTACCACAACGCCGATCGAAGGAGATGATGGTCCGGAAATAGAAATAGATACCGACTACAACCTGAGATACGAGTATGTTATTCGGGCCATTACTGCGGTTAGTGGCTACAAGGACGGTAATGAAGTCGTCAAGCTGATCGAGAAAATTAAGTTTGCCAAGCCTCGACGATAACCAGTGATCCTGCTTCTCGATAACTACGATTCTTTCGTCCATAACCTAGCGAGATACCTCCGCCGGCTCGGTTGTGAAACAAAAGTCGTTCGGAGTGATGAGGTTGATGCGGAAACTTGTCTTCGTTGGGAGCCGAAAGGGATTGTTCTTTCCCCCGGTCCTAAGGGACCTCAGGACACGGGTTGCTGCATTGAGGTGGTAAGGCAGGCGACACTTAAGATTCCTATTCTTGGCGTTTGTCTTGGTCACCAAACGATCGCGGCAGCTTATGGTGGTATCGTTGGGCAATGTGGTCCGATGCACGGTGTGTCCAGCGAACTAAGTCACGGCGGTCAGGGGATCTTTCGGGGGCTTCCTTCACCTATGAGGGTCGGGCGGTACCACTCGTTGGCGGTTTTGCCTGAGGATTTCCCCTCTTGCTTGAGGGTCACGGCTTCGGCTGAGGATGGGACAATCATGGGTATCGAGCATCGCGAGTACCCCGTCTTCGGCGTGCAGTTTCACCCGGAATCTGTTTTAACTGAGCAGGGAACCGGCCTTTTAAGAAACTTCGTTTCATTGTGCGGCAACATGCCGATTGAACCAAGAGAAGCTGGGTGTGACTTGAATGACCGTCGTCAAGCAATCGCTCTGAAAAATCCTAAGGCTGGCATGTGATTCTGGAAGCAATCGTCACGACTGTAGATTCATTAGGCCAAGTAAACCTTGCTCCGATGGGGCCGGTCGTCCATTTTGATATGACGGATGAATCATCTTTTGCGAACGAGTGTTCCCTTTCGAGTTTTCGAGAGGACTTTTCGCTCAGGCCATTTAAAACATCACGAACCTATTCAAATTTGAAAGAGAATCCATATGCCGTTATTCATGTAACGGATGATGCCTTACTCTTTGCGAAGGCCGCGATTTCTAAACTTTCAGCTGAAGAAACAATGACCCGAGTGTGTTCGCTGGAGGGTACCCCGTGGTGGACCATGCTCGATTGTCATCGATGGTTCGCGGTTGAGGTTTCGATGGATAAGCATCATGAAGAGAGGCCTTCCTTTGCTTGTTCCGTGATTCATAGTAAAACGATGAGGCCGTGGTCCGGCTTTAATCGTGCTAAACATGCTGTCATCGAAGCTGCTATTTTGGCGACCCGAACACACCTTCTTGAGAGGGAGGACGTGATGTGTCAACTCGACCGATTAAAACCATTGGTGGACAAGACGGGGGGACCTGATGAGCACGAGGGCTTTGAGCTATTAAAGGCCACAATTGATGACCGATACGCACGAAGAGAATAAGAATTTGACTGCAGTGATCGATTCTAAAGTTGTGCGAGTTATTGCTGGTGCCAGATTGCATTTCGGCTTATTAGACTCGGCTGAACCATTTGGTGGTGTTGGTGTGATGGTCGACCAACCAAAGACCGCTATCACCGTTCGGGCAGCTCGCGAGTTTTCATGTCCCAAGGAATACGTTGAGCGGTTTCGCGAGATTGCTTCGGGAGTCTCGCGCTTGCTCAATCGGGATACGTTGCCGGCATTAAGGATTGAGGTGGAATCCGATGCCAAGGCTCATTGCGGGCTGGGAAGTGGGACGCAATTGTCGTTAGCCGCCGCTGAGGCGATGCTGCAATGGTTCGAGCATACCTACGAGGAGACGCACCTCGCACTTGCGGTGGCGGATCGAGGAAAACGCTCTGCCGTCGGGATTCATGGCTATTTCAATGGTGGAATGATCTTTGAGGCGCCGGGGCCCGATCCAAAAAAAATTAACCCAATTCAAGATCGCATTCTCTTGCCCAATGAGTGGTGTGTGGCAATCTTAAAGCCGTCCACAGTTTTGGGGCAGGTTTTCGGTTTGTCTGAAGTAGAGAAGTTCTCAACGCTCTCTGCTGGATCTGAGGCGTTGAGAGAATTACTGTTTCACTCGGCAAAAAACCAGTTGGTCCCTGCTGCAAAGGGATGTGATTTTGAAGCTTTTTCACAGTCTCTTACCGAATACAATCGGACCAGCGGGCAGCTATTTGCTTCGATACAGGGCGGATCTTATAACGGGCCTGAAGTAACGTCTCTGATAAGCTGGCTTCTCGATCGAGGCGTCTTGGGAGTGGGGCAAAGTAGTTGGGGCCCGGGAGTATTCGCTTGGTTCGAGTCTCGCTCGCACGCAGAGGCATTGGTGACCAGGTTACCAAAGGGTGTTGAGATTCTTGCCGTCACCCACCCGCTTAACTCACCACGTAGCCTCTCCGTTTCTTAGGGTAGTCGTTTCACGCATTAACGTCTGCCGTGGTATCTCAAAATCAGGGCTTTTTGTATTCAGCGAGTGTCATTGAGAATCAGTTATTTCTGTCTCGGACAGAGGTGAGTTTTTTTGCAGTAACTGCCAAAGGTACAGCGTGAATGCACAGGCAAGATAGGCGTAAACAAATTCCATAACCTGCCACTGATATTGATCATCTAGCACCATGCTTGACCAGCTTGCTGGACCAAACGGCAAGAAGATTTGACTGCCCGGTAATGGGGAGTGAATAAAACCAAACAGCGTTAATGCTGCCGCGACAAGGAACACGGCCGCGGCTTTACCCAGACGTTTGTCGATAATCATCGCTAACGCCCAAGCCCAAAGAAGGCTCGTAAGAATGAAGCCGCTGCTGAGAACTTGCAAGGTTCCAAGATCCTTTTGGAGCGATTGCGTCAGCATGGAGTGTTGAATATTCGCTAAAGCTGGGTCACTGAGTATTCTTCCCGGAAGGTTCATCGCGAGAAAAGCCAGCGCCGGAAGGCAGGCGAAAGCAACAGCTGGATAGTGTTTTCTAGGAGTCGCGAGGAAACTTTGCGAGGTGATTTCCAACCCAATGAAAACGAGAACGGGATAGACCGCAGGTGCGGGGATCAGTGCGTTAAGCCATTCGAAGTATCCCACCAATCCTGCGGTTCCAATCACAATTGCTGTCGCCAAAGTGTAGCCGGCTCGACCGCCCATTGCTTTGTACGCCGGGTGTCCAATGTAAGGGGTCGTTTGAATAACACCACCTGAGATACCAGCCGCAAGTGTTGCGAGTCCTTCGATACCCACGACGGTTCTAGTATCGTAGGTATCACCAGCGGCTGCAGCGCTCTCCGTGCAATCAATGCCCCCAACCACTGTCCCAATTGCAAACGGGAATGCGATTGGTAGGTAGGGTAAAGCATCTTGAAACTGAATTAGCCATCCACCCTGCCACGCTTCCATCCATTCCGAAGGAAACCAACGAATCGTTTCGGGGAAGGTGGAATGCAGGTATCCTGAACTCGGGGATAAACATAGTAGGTAATAAACGACACCAGAGACGATCAGAGCTCCGAGTGTTCCTGGTGTCTTTTTGGGTAAGGGGATTCTGCCTATCAGTGTTGTCAGCACGATTACAAGTGCGAGGAGTCCCGGTAGAGGGTGTCCTAGGATCTCAGTCAGTGGAAGAAAACTGATGAGCACCAATGCAATTGCCGCCAACGATCCCAATAGCCCGGCTCGCGGAACATGGGTTCGTACCCAATTGGAAAATGGAGCAAGCGACAGTTTGAGGAATCCGCTTAGAACAATGCACCAAATTCCGATTCCCCATGTGCGATAGGCTGCCTCCATTTCATCAAGTCCCATCTCCAAGCCTTGCAGGAAGGATGGGCCAAGAATAAAGAGAGTCATGCCGAAGGTCGAAGGTGTATCAAGGCCTAGAGGCATCGCTGTGATATCGTCTCGACCTGTTTTTTTGGCGAGCCTGAATGCAAGATAGAAGAACGCGAGGTCACCCAGCATGACACCTAAGGCGGTACCGGGGATCATCCGCGAGATCGTAAATTCAATGGGAAAACCAAAGCCACTCAGTAGCCCGGCCATCAAAATTAAGCCCGCAAGATTATCGAGCATCAACCCGAAAAAAGCATTCACATCGCCTGGCCTCGCCCAACCATAAGGCGTGTTCCCAGATGAATCGAGGGAGAGCGATTCTTGCGTTTGTGAATGCATTTTTTGTGAAATCCTGCGTTGAAGATGAGGGGGCTCAGCATGCTAAGATTAGACCTCTAGCGTAACGAATTCAGACTGAGAGTTCGGTATTCGCTATCAGAAGGGGGGGGAGATTCCGAGGAATATTGGAGGCCAGAAAGCTAGTCCGCTGCAGCAGGTCCTTGGTTTCCTCCGCATCGGACAATTCGGGGAGTGGGATAAGACCAGA
>JAKMEW010000301.1 GCA_022425745.1 Rubripirellula sp. | reverse complement strand
GTCTGGTTTTGTTGTGCTCGGGTTATCGGCTCTTGTGATGCTCAAGCGACGCAAACGCAAAGCCTAGCCAACGAGTTGGTTTGGTTTCTACATCGTCGATTCTTAATATGATTGAACGGATCAAGTGATGCCATCGCTCTTGAAGTTGGCTGTCGTACTGGTGGCCTTCAGTGTTCATGCCACTCAGATGGTCGCGTTGATTTCGGCCACCGAAATCAACGATTCGATTGAGAGTGCGGCACCTGAGTTTGAGTCTTTTGACCACCAGGGAGAAGAACGTCAGTTTCTTTTGCATTTGCCTGACGATCTCCCAAAGGGATCACCTTTGGTCGTGTTTCTTCACGGATACCGGGGTGATGCGCGAGACTACGCGGAGATGGGTTTGAGTCGAGTTGCAGACGAGCACGGTTTTGCCGTTGTTTACCCTCAGGGCCTGCCGGATCGTCGTGGGATTCCGCATTGGAATGCGAGGCTAAAGATTAGTGAGCTCGACGATGTTGGTTTCTTGAAAGCCCTTGTCATGTTTTTGCAGGACAAACACGGGTTAGATCCTAAACGCACCTTTGTTAGCGGCGTTTCCAACGGTGGATTCATGAGCTACACGATGGTTGCGGAAGCACCTGATCATTTTCGTGCTGCGGCATCGATCATTGGCACCGTCAGTGGTGAAACTTGGCGAATGCGAGATCGATTTAAACCAAAGCCGATTCTTCAGATATCAGGGCTTGCCGATGAAATTGTTCCCGTCGATGGCAGTATGTCCAGTGCCGGAGGGTGGGGAGGTGCGCCGAACCAGAAAGAGATCATCCAGTTCTTTCAAAGCCTCAATCAAACCAAAACCCAAGAAACACTTCAGGTGACGCCTCAAGCAATCGGTTACCGATATCAAGGTGGTATTGATGGGAACGAGGTTTGGCTCTACGAAGTCAAGCAGTGGGGGCACCGTGTTCCCGGTGGCAAGCAATTAGGTGTCCATTCTGTTGATCTCGTTTGGGACTTTTTTAGTCGCTTCTAACGAATGCAGTCTTGTAGCACGTCGCCAGCGGTGTTGGGCTGCATTACATAGCAGTTTCACAACGAGCCGTGTTTCGGATCGCTAGTTTTTTGAGCTGGGTAGTGGATTGGATCGACGGTGAGATCCCGGCTTGATCAAGTTGGAAGTCTTACCATGCTCAATCGCTTGACCAAGACTTGGGTACTGGTTGATGGCGGCTGCCAGCTTGGCTCTCGCGGCTGCTTGTTCAGGGTTTTCTTGATCTGTCTGCGGTGGAATCGCATCGGCTTCCATCACATCGACCAAGGTGTCATAGAGATCGCCATTGTCATAGAGCTTGTAGCGATGGTCCCGAGCGTAATGAACTGGATAGTGTGAGTACTTGTTGTCGAATACCTTTGCGTAGGGTCGTGGGAAATAGTAGCCATAGATCCATGACCTTGGGCTTCCTTTGCGACCGCAGCACTGCGGCCAAAAGCTAACTCCGTCACCATCGGCAATCGATCGAGGTGGTAAGTTTGCGGCTTCAACCAGCGTGGGAAAGAAATCAGAGAATGCGATCAGGTCATCGCATCGCTGGTTCTCTGGCACGAGTCCGGGGAAACTGACGATCAAAGGAACGTGGGTTCCGTAGTCATGTGTATAGCCTTTGCCACCTTGGATGTTCTGATCTTCAAGTTCTGAGTTAAGAGATGCATTGGTGCCATTGTCTGCGGTGAAGATGATGAGAGTGTTACGATCATTTCCACCCTTGTTGGTCGCCTCAATGAGCCGCCCAACGCAGTGATCCATGTAGTGGACCATATCGACGTAGTTTCGTTTTTGTGTTTGATAAGAACGCTTGAGTTTGTCTTTTCGTGTTCCTCCATCGCTTTGTGGTGTTGGAACGAAAGGGTCATGAACCAAGATCATTGGGTAGTAGGCCAAAAACGGTTGGTCACTTGGTTGGTTGATAAAGTCGATCAAGAAATCGGTCATGACATCAGGGCCGAACGCATCGGATGGAAG
>JAKMEW010000292.1 GCA_022425745.1 Rubripirellula sp. | reverse complement strand
CTTTGTTGAGTGTCTTGATATGTCGTTTGTTGTATTTTGGAGATCCACCTGCCTCCGGTCCTGTTTTTTTATCATCGCGTGCACGTTGTTTACAACGATCAGTAACGCGGAGAGGAACGATTTTTCGCCGGAGTTGTTTGCGTTCCAAACGGGTTTTGCCAACGCAGAGTCTCAGTCTCCCGCGGATCTCGTCGATCTCGTTGCTGAATCAGGTTTCGATGGTGTCGAGTTGATGGGACTAGGGCAGGTTGAGCGTTTTATGCCGCATTTGAAACGGCGCGATCTCAAGCTTCATTCGTTGTACCTCAAGCTTGATATTGATCGGCCGGATCAACCGGTAGATCCGAAATGGGCGAGTGTCTTGGCGGAGTATGGTGAGGACCTGAACGCTGTCTGGTTCCACGTGCATAGTCAGAAGCATGGTCGGAGCGATTCAGCGGGAGATGCGGAGTGTGTAGCGATCCTTCGCAAGCTTTCTGATGAGGTGGCTCCTTTCGGTGTTCAGATTGGTATCTACCATCACGTCGGTCTTTGGGCCGAGAGGTTTAGTGACTCAGTGCGTGTGACGCGTCAGGTGGATCGGCCAAATGTGGGAGCCGTTTTTAATCTGTGTCATTATCTAAAAATGGACGGGCCCCAGCAGTTAGAGCGTGATCTGAATGACGCGTTTCCTGACGTCTCTCTTGTGTCAATCAATGGTGCCGACGATGGGGAGACAACATCGATGGGATGGGATCGTCTGATCCAGTCGCTTGATAGCGGATCGTTCGATGTGACGCGCGTGCTGCGGGTGTTGAAGCAAAACGATTACCAAGGCCCGATTGGTTTGCAGGGGTACGCGATTCGAGAGCGACCCGAAGATTTTTTTCCACGATCAGTTGCGGTCTATCGTGAGATGCTGGAAAAGGCAAATAGGACGCAGAATTGATTTTTGGCGGTGTTGAACTTGCAAACACGTTTTGCCCATTGTTCGATTCAAGTAATCGAAGTTCAGGATGATTTCGCAGGGTCGATTAGTTCAGCGAACTGTTCATGCAGATGTTCTGCGAGATCAAGTCGGCCTTGCATCCACGCGAATAGATGCTCAATTTCCTCAGGTGATTCAGACATTTCGGACCACTGAGCGAGTCGTGCGGGCGGCACCAGTTTTTCGATCATCCGACGTCGATCGTTTTCTTCTTTCGAGAGCGTCTTGCTGGGGTCAGCCAAGACATTTTCAAGGTACCAGAGGTAGTGTTCAGTCCACTCGCGTTCCCGATTCAGAATATCGATCATTCCTTGTACAGATTGACGCCGCAAAAGGTCACCGGGGGTTGGCTTCTTGTGGGGAGCTAGATCGCCCATGGTTCATCTCTCACCACGCGGTAGGTTTTCAACCAAGTACCGGGCGATCAGCATCCGCACGTGGACTCGCGATCCCAAGCCTTCACTGAGACCATGATTTCGATTCGGGTAGACCATGTAATCAAAAGGTTTGCCGAGTTCAACGAGCCGGTCCACCAAGCCTTCGATGATTTGAATGTGTGTGTTGGTTTCACCGGAGCCGGTGACCATTAGCAGTTTTCCTTTTAGCCCGTCCGCAAAATGAAGTGGCGCGGATTTTTGGTAACCTTCCGGGTTGACCTCACGCGTTCGCATGTAGATTTCTTGGAACCAAGCGTTGTAGAGATGGGGTTGTGGTTTGGGGACGACGGCGATGCCGACCTGATAGACATCCGGCTTGCGAAAGAGCGCGTTGAGTGTATTGGAGCCACCGCCGCTCCAGCCCCAGATCGCGACTCGATCCAGGTCGATGTACGGCTTCATCGTGCCAAGTTTCTGGATCGCATCGGCCTGGTCTTCGGTCGATAGTGGGCCGAGACTGCCAAACACGGCGCGTCGCCACGCAGCTCCCTTGGGTGCTGGTGTGCCACGGTTATCGATCGACACGACGATGTAACCCAGATCGGTGATCACTCGATGGAAAAGACTTTGTCCGGCAGCCCATTGATCGAGCACCGTTTGTCCATGAGGCTCACCATAGACGTAGACAAGCACGGGATATTTTTTTGACGGATCAAAGTTGCGAGGTTTCATCACTAACGCATCCATCGACACCTTGGGCTCTTTTTCAACATTCGGCTCTTTTTCAACATTGGGCTCTGTTTCAACATTGGGCTCTGTTTCGATCGTCACAAATTCCGTTGGATTGACGCTCCACTTGGCCATCGTTTCCCGCACCGCATTGTTATCAACAAGGACTTTGATCACCTCATGATCGGGCAGGGAGACCAGCGAAACGATCGGCGGTGAGTCAATCGTTGAATGGGTGTGAAGTGCAAAATCGAGTTTCGGAGCAAAGTTGTAGTCATTGGTTCCAGGCAGTTTATCTGGAGTGATTCTTTGGAGTTTGCCATCGCCACTGAGCGAGACTCGATAAAGATGTTTCTGAGTGCCGTTTTCGGGCGATGCGTAGAAGTACAAACATCCCGTTGCTTCATCGACGGGGCCTCGGTCGATGATGTCGTATTCACCGGGGGTGAGCGTGGCAAGTTCTTCGCCCTCGCGGGAGTAGAGGAAAGCATGGCGCCAACCATCTTTTTCGCTAATCACAATGAATTTCGATCCACCTTCGATCCAAATCAGGCCGAGGTTTTTCCCTTGGCTGCTGATTGCCCATGCGGAATTGGTTTCGTCAAAAATAGTTTTGACTTGTTGCGAGCCATTTTCTTGCGAGCTGTTTTGCTGCTCGTTGTTTGTTGCTGATCCTGGGGTCACCAGTAGGAACTGGCGACGCTCTCGGAATCGACTCAGTTTTTCGATCAGCAGTTCATTTCCGCCGGGAGTCCACTGGACCTGTCCGAGGTAAAAACCTTGTTGACCCTCGGAGGTAACAGGATCAAGGTCAACCCAGGTGAACGACTTTGATGCTGGATGTACCAAGCCAACTTTGAGCGTTGCGATTGTTTCTCCGACCCTTGCGAAATACCTCTCCTCAAGACCGGGGTAGGAAGGGTCGGATGGCACCAGCATCGACCTCTTTCGAACGTTGCGCATGTCTGATTGGATCAGCGCGAGGTGCTGTCCGTCTGCGCTCCATGTCATCCCGTAGAAGCGTTTGCCATCGCCGCCACTGAGTGCGAGGACAGGTTCGGACGATCCGTTATCGGTGCCACGATCCTTCTTCAGGACGACGAGGTTTCCGTCTCGGATCTCATGTCGGTAGGTTGGGAGTTGGTTTTCCTGTGTTTTATCGGTGTCATCTTTGTTGGTTGCGGTTGGATCCGAATTGCGTTTTATCTCACTGGGGCGTTCAGGTGGCGTTGTCGCTTGTCCTGTTTCGGTGAGTAGCCATTCCCATGAGTCTTGTCCCGTTTCTGAGTTGGGGCGACGAATGCGAAGTTTGCTCCCATCATCGGACCATGATGGCTGAAGCGAAAACGCTCGAAACGTCTCACGCTCGTAAATCTGCTTCAAGCGTTCTTGAGCAGAAGATTCCCAAGAGCGATCGATCCAAGATTGCGCGAACCCCTGCGGTATGGCTGGGGCGATGAGCGGGAAAGCCAGTGAAAAAATCAACATCAAATGCGAGGTTGCAAATTTCATGATTCGTCTAGCAGATTAGAAGTTAATCGTTGTCAATTGAATGATCCGCCGGGTCAATTGTTTATTGACACTACAGCCATTAAAACTTTGCTTGTCAAAGTGTAGCGGCTGAAAAAACTTGCGTGTCAGGTAGTCGAGTTAATCTAATGGATCATGACAATGATGCTCGCATCGACAATGGCTACATGGCGTTATCGGCAACCGAGGCGGCCTAGACGCGGTGCTGCGTCTGTTTGAAAATGAGAAAAGGTTGTTGGGCTGACTCGTAAAGTTTGAGGAGTCGATTGATGGATGATTCTTTAGAGCGACTCGCGGTTTGGTTTTGGGGAGCTGTGGGCGGGTTTCTGGTCGGTGCGGGCTTTTCTCAGGATTGGACGTGGTCGCACTGGGTC
>JAKMEW010000281.1 GCA_022425745.1 Rubripirellula sp. | reverse complement strand
ACGCGTCCGTGTTGAAGATGGTGAGCCCATCGGAGATTCGATGGCACGATTCCCAAAAATCTTTAGCGAGATGGCTTGCAACATGGTCCGAGCCGGAACCGAGGGTGGCTTCCTGGAAGATGCTCTTGATCGAGTCGGCTCTTTCACTGAACTTCAAGAAGATCTCAAGGGACGTACTGTCAGTGCGTTGGCCTATCCGCTCTTCCTCTTCTCGGTTGGTTCAGTGGTGCTTTCGGCGTTGCTTGTTTTCTTTGTCCCTAAATTCGATATGCTTTTCGAGCGTCTTCGAAAGACTGGGGAAATGCCGTATGCCACGGAGATGTTGTTGGCGTTCAGTAACTTCCTTCAGACCTACGGCTGGATTCTATTGGTTGCCGTCTTTGCTGCCTTCGTCGCGATTCGCGTTAAGTTGCAGTCCGATTCGGGCAAAGAGATGGCGGATCGAGCAAAGCTGAAAATTCCCGTTTTGGGAAGCATTTTGATGAACCTGGCTGTGGCACGATTCTGTCGTGTGCTCGGTACCCTGTTGGGTAACGGTGTACCGATTCTCAAAAGCCTGGAGATTAGCGGGACTGCTGCCGGAAATCGCCTGCTGCGTGACTCAGTCTCTAATGCAACCGAGAACATCAAGAGTGGTGAAAGCTTGGCTACACCTCTCAGGAGTTCTGGCTACTTTCCACCTTCGGTCGTGGAAATGATCAGTGTCGGTGAAGAAAGTAATACACTCGATCAAGTATTGCCGGATATCGCTGACTCGTTGGAAAAGACCACATTCAGGCGACTCGATCTATTCGTTCGGCTCCTTGAACCTTTGATGTTACTCGTGATGGCAGTCTTGGTTTTGGGAGTGGTTCTCGCGTTGCTAGTTCCCGTGCTCAAGAGTAGCACGACTCTCTAGGATCATGTTCCAAACGACTAACGGTGCTCTCCCAACGCCAAGACACTTGGGCCAGCCAATAAAAAAAGAGCTGCAAACCTCGGTAGGCTTGCAGCTCGCTAGTGTTCAACTTCAGTAAGGACGGCAGTATCGGCCGGGTGCCGCTTTGCTCTGAGGGTCAGTCGTCGTTTCGAAGTTTCGCGAGGACCGAATAATCTTCCAAGGTTGACGTGTCTCCCGCAACTTCTTTGCCGGAGGCGATGTCACGCAATAGTCGCCGCATGATCTTTCCACTCCGAGTTTTCGGGAGGGATGCGGTGAAGCGAATATCGTCCGGCTGAGCCAAAGCTCCGATCTGCGCTCGAACGTGCATACGCAATTCCTTGCGAAGTTCCTCGGAAGCTTCCCCCGTGACGGTGACGAACGCGGCAATCGCCTGACCCTTTAGATCATGAGGTCGACCAACCACGGCAGCTTCTGCCACTTGTTCGTGACTGACCAACGCACTCTCAACTTCTATGGTACTCAAACGGTGACCAGAGACGTTAATCACATCATCGATTCGACCCATGATCCAGTAGTAGTCGTCTTGGTCCTGTCGGGCATTGTCACCGGTGAGGTACATGCCAGGAACCTTCGACCAATACTGATCCACAAACCGTTCCTCGTCTCCCCAGATCCCCCGAAGCATCCCGGGCCAAGGCTGAGCAATGCAAAGCATTCCGCCTTGGTTTGCGTCGACATCATTACCCGATTCGTCAACGATTTTAGGAACGATCCCCGGTAGCGGTCGGGTGCATGATCCGGGTTTGGTTGCAGTGATACCCGGAAGCGGACTCATCATGATCCCTCCTGTCTCGGTTTGCCACCATGTATCAACGATCGGGCATCGTTCCTGACCGATCTTGCGGTGGTACCACATCCATGCTTCAGGGTTGATGCCTTCACCGACACTGCCGAGCAGACGCAGGCTCGATAGGTCATGTTTATCGACATGCTCATCACCCCACTTGATAAAGGCTCGAATCGCCGTGGGGGCGGTGTACAGGATGGTCACTTTGTATTTTTCGACCAAATCCCAGAAGCGATCTTCTGCGGGGAAATTGGGTGCTCCCTCGTACATCAGGCAGGTCGCACCGGCTGCTAGTGGGCCATAAACGATGTAGCTGTGCCCGGTGATCCATCCGCAGTCAGCGGTGCACCAGTAGATGTCATCGTCTCGATGATCAAAAACCCATTCAAAAGTTCGCTTGGCCCACAGGTTGTAGCCGGCGGTGGTGTGGCGAATACCTTTTGGCTTTCCTGTGCTACCAGAAGTGTAAAGGATGAAGAGGGATGCTTCACTGTCGAGTGGCACGGCGGGGAGATCACCTGATTGTGTCTCCACACAGTCGTGCCACCATACGTCACGACCTTCTTGCATTGGAACGTCATCTTGGCCAACACGTTTGAGTACCAAGCACTTTTCAACGGTGGGCGATTTTTCCAATGCCTCGTCAACCGTTTCTTTGAGTGCCAGAACTTTACCTCGGCGGTACAGGCCATCTGCGGTGACCATCACTTTGGCGCCAGCGTCTTGGTTTCGATCAGCGATCGATTCTGCACTGAATCCGGCAAAGATCACCGAATGCACGGCGCCAATCCTCGCACAGGCAAGCATCGTGATCGCTAACTCAGGGGTCATCGGCATGTAGACGCTAACGACGTCTCCGACACCAACGCCGAGTTGCTGGAGTCCAGCTGCACACTTGGAAACTTCGGTGAGGAGTTCTCTGTAGGTTAGGGTCCGCGTTTCGCCGGGCTCACCTTCCCAGATGATTGCAACTTTATCGCCTCTTCCTGCTTCGACATGTCGATCTAAACAGTTGTAACTCGCATTGGTTTTGCCGCCCGTAAACCATTTGGCATTGGGAGCTTCCCATTGGCAGACGTCTTGAAAGGGTTCAAACCAGTGGAGATGTTCTCTCGCTTCTTCACCCCAGAATCCGTCACGGTCTTCTGCTGCACGGCGGTAGACATCTTCGTACTGTTCCATGCTTGAGATCACTGCTTTTTCAGTGAACTCGGCGGGAGGTGGAAATGAACGACTTTCGTTGAGAACGTGATCAATTTGCCCAGAGGGTTCGGTCATTTTGGCGAATCCGCTTTCGCGAGGAATGATAAGGTTTGGAATGATCGATCAGTAATGGAGTGATCAGTAATGGAGTGATCAGTAATGGAGTGATCAAGGCGTCGACAGGATCCAAGCTCGCTGCCGGTTGCGTTCACGAGCCACCGTTCATGAAACACCGTTCGCGAGCCACTGAACACTTGATTGACGAGGCGGTAGTTTAGCGACTTTTTCAGCCGATTGCGTGCCCCCCGAGCAGGAGGCTCACCGGGTTTGACCACATTCGCCCTGATGTTTTGGGAGCCTCAAGCAGAGGGCGGAAGTAACTTTTCCGGTCAGGAAGGCTCTATCGAGAAAGCGACGCACCGAGGGTTGATCGCTTTAGGGCTGGTTGTGGAGCCCTGAGGGTGTACCGAACGTTCGCGGGGGAGGCAGAATTGGCTTTGGTTGAACGCCAATTTACTGGTACTGGGTGCTGGGTGCTGGGTGCTGGGTGCTGGGTGCTAGGCAGCGCGGCGGATGCCGAAGGATCGCTGTGGTGCGTTCTCAACTCGTTGCCTCGGGAACGCGTGCGGACCGATTTCTGAGGTTTTCGCGTTACTGTACCACTTTCTCTCTTCGACCGATTCGAGGATTCGCTGCGCAATGTCCACGGCGCGAGCGCCTGCTACACCATCGACGGTCGGGGCGGTTCCGGATTGAATGCTAATCACGAAATCGTGCAATTCATCAAGGATTGCATTGCGTGGAGAGAGCTCAATCGTTTCGGCTGACAGCTTGTCGGTGAATAATTCGTCCGCATAACCGAGTGGTGAATCTGCTTGCTCATCGAGGTCAAAGGTGCGGTCCGTTAAGTCTCTCGAGGGCTTGATCAGTGACAGAGAGGGCTGTCCGAAGTCGATCTCTGCAAACCCGTTACTGCCAAACACCTGCATCTGCCGAGCCGCTTCAGGGCTAACTCGCGATGCTTTAAGGTTTGCGACCATCCCACATTCAAACTCGATTCGAGTCTCCGCGATATCTTCGTGCCCGGAAACAACCGAAATGCCACTTGCTGAGATCCAGCGAATCGGAGCGTCGGTAAAGGATAAGACGAGATCCAGATCGTGAATCATCAGGTCCATCACAACACCCACGTCAAGACAGCGTCCCGGGAACCGAGATGCTCTTACCGCTTCGACGTATTTCACATCGACAGCCAAATCGCCGAGCGCCGTGAAGGCAGGGTTGAACCTTTCCACATGCCCCACCTGAAGTGTTAGCTGTTTCGCTCCGGCCAGAGCGGCTAGCTGTGTGGCGTCACTTCGATCAATCGTGAGTGGCTTTTCAACAAATACATGTTTTCCAGCTTTGAGGAGGTCACGAGTGATTTTCGCGTGAGAATCTGTTGGAGCTGCGATAATTGCAGCATCGATCTCCGGAATGAGATCTCGGTAATCTGTGTGAGTGGGAACTTGATACAGTTCGCTAGCGGTTGCCCTCGCTTGTTCGAATGGATCGCTGATACCGACCAGTTTTACGCCATCAACTGAACCGAGCAGCTTTGCGTGAATGCGTCCGAGATGTCCTGCTCCAATTACCGCGATCCTTAGTTGGCTCACGCTGCACTCCTTCGTCGGTCTCGGCCGCGTCCGTTGCGGCCACCCTGTGTATGGTCAATGAAATCAAATAGATGCCTGAGGACAGGCCGGGTCGGTCCGCTTCCAAGTAGTTCTTCTCTTGCGTTCTCAATCCCAATCTTCGCACGATACAAAAGTTTGTATGCCGATGACAATGCTTTTATATCGTCCGCGGAATAATCATGGCGTTTCAAGCCCACGGTGTTGGCAGCTCGAGGCCGCGCCGGATTACCGTCGCAGAGCATGAATGGAGGAATGTCTTGCAGTACTCGACTCAATCCGCCAACAAAACTCAGTTGGCCAATGGACGCGAAGTGATGCACCGCAACACCGCCAGAGATGGTCACGTCATTTCCGATATGTACATGTCCACCGAGCATGCAATTGTTCGCAATGACAATGCGGTCACCTAGGACGCAATCATGGGCGACATGGCTGGCAACCATGAAAAAGTTGTTATCACCTATCTTGGTGAGTGATTGCTCTTTCTCGGTTCCTCGATTGACCGTGCAATGTTCGCGAAAGGTATTGCCGTCACCAATTTCGACCCGAGCAGGAGTGTCCCTGTAGCTGGTGTCTTGTGGAGCCGCGCCAATCACGCACCCCGGAAAAAAGTGATTGTCTTCACCGATGCTTGTGATGCCTTTGATGACCACATGCTCGTCCACTCGGGTGTTGTCACCGATGGTGACATCTGGGCCAATTACCGAAAAGTGGCCGATGCGAACGTTGCACCCAATCTTGGCTTGGGGATCAACTACGGCACTCGGGGCAATCAAATTACTCATGGTGTCTCCGTGCTGTCACCGGCTTCGTCAGAGGACGATTCCGTGACCCGCCTTTACATTGCTTTTCGAAGGTTGGGGACGTCTTGGTGGGTGCCGCTATCTCGTTCGCTACTGCCTGCTTGCTGCTGGCAAGCCATCTCGCACAGCTTTTCTGCAACCTGCCCGTTTAGAATATGACCACCGCGATAGGAAATCGCTCGGCCGATGAATTCCACACCGGACAATGCCAGGTCACCGATCAGGTCGAGCGTCTTATGTCTCGCACACTCGTCAGAGAATCGATAACTATTTTCAATTGGACCGTCTTCTCCGATCACCAACAGGTCCTGATTGGTCACGTGTCCCGCAATCCCTTGTGCGCGGATCTGCGCTGCTTGTTCCGCTGTGACAAATGTGCGAGCAGATGCTACTTCTCGTAGGAAGCGATCCGGAGTCAAGTTGATCCCAAATGTTTGTGAATCAATCGGGGTCGGGTTGTCAAAACTAAGCCGGTATTCAAAGTAGGTTTCGCCGTGTAGGGCGGGGCTGAGTTGAACCCAGCTCGAACCTCTTTCAATCCGTACGTTCTCCTGTACGACCAGTCGACGTTTCTCAGCAGCTTGAATGATCAAGCCTGCCTCGGACAAGGCCTGTGCGTAACCGAGGCTGCTGCCGTCAAGTGCTGGAAGTTCCTCGCCATCGATTTCTATCAGGCAATTATCGATCTCCAACGCCGATAGAGCAGACATGAGATGCTCGACCATCTGGAGATGGACGTTCCCATTGATCAGATTCGTCCTCAAACTCGCCTCTTCACGAAACTCGACCGAAGCCTTGCACTCGTTCGGTTCTTCCAAATCGGTACGAAGGAAACGAATGCCGGTGTCGGGCGAAGCGGGGTGAATGGCCACACTTACATTTTTGCCAGTCCAATAGCCCCGGCCATGAACTTCGCATGAAACTGCGAGTGTGTGTTGATTGCGTGATGGATTCACGCTGGCCTCCATGCCTGGTTCATGCTTGATACGCTATCGTTCGCTTTTATCAAGCATGCATG
>JAKMEW010000269.1 GCA_022425745.1 Rubripirellula sp. | reverse complement strand
TCTTGAGGAAGCTGGACCGGGCTGGATTCAGCAAATTTACAGGGAAGGGAACAGAGTAAATCTCGATGGGACAGGCATGATGGCCAGTGAACAGATTGCATTTGATTTTGAACCCCACCTCAACGTGAGCGACTGTCCTCAGGCCAGGTTCGCTCGCGAGGTCGTGTGCGCTACGCCGCGCGATGTGGCAGATGCCACGGAGGAAAGATTAGAAGATGAATGTTTTGACGCTGAACATATTTCGAATAACGACGCTGAGCTTATTTCGAGTGACATGGATCGCGGAGCAATTTTACGTCAGCTTCGTCAGCAAACCAAATGTATTCAGCATACAGAGGGTGCTTCAGGGGTAGCCACTTTTTCAACCGGTGTTGCGGCTTTGGATGCTTGGCTTCCCGTAGGTGGCTTAAGGTTTGATGCAATCACCGAGTGGGTCAGTGATTGTCGGGGGAGTGGAGCGATCACAATTGCTCTATTGGCCGCAGCAAGTCGCTTAAACGCAGCAAGTCGATTAAACGGAGCACGTCAGAAAGGAACAGCACGTCAGAAAGGAACAGCAAGTCAGAAAGGAAGAGCAAGTCAGAAAGGATCAGAACGTCAAAAACAATCAGGTGGATCGTACTCGGGGGGGCCACTGGTGGTGGTGAGTGACGAGGGCGATTTTTATCCTCCATCCGCTTTTGCCTTTGGCATACCGTCTCAGCAAATCCTTTGGGTAAGGACTCAGAAGCAGCAAGATCAAGTCTGGGCAATTGATCAGGCGCTGAGGTGCAAGTCGACGGCGGCGGTTCTTGCGTTGCTGCCCCGGCAATTAGATGAACGGGATGCCCGAAGATTTCAATTAGCATCCGAGCAAGGCAGGACGCCCGGTTTCTTTGTTCGCTCCAATTCGGCTAGAAATCAACCTTGTTTTTCCGAGGTTCGATTTCATGTTGGTTGCTGCAAACCACTGAGCAGTCATCCAAGAAAGGTTCGTGACCGTTTGCAGGTTGGATCATCGGATGATGAAGCGACAATTCAGACGAAATCGTTTCGGTCACAGGCACAGTTTCTGGTGCAACGAAAGCGTCAGTTTTTGATCACCCTGGATCGCTGTCGTGGTGGCAGAGTCGGTCGTCAGGGGCGTTTCGAAATGAATGAGTTCGGGAAATTACAGGAGGTTGGATTCGGGAATCGGGAGGCAACGAATCATGGCAAGACGACTATGCATTTGGTTTCCAAATTGGCCCATCCAGAGAATTCAAAATCAAGATCGCTTAGAGTTGATTTTGCAGGATGAGGAGCTGCAAAATGAATTCCCTCGTGAAAAGTTTGAATACGGTAAATTGCCGTGTGAGAAGTCATGGATTCATTCTTTACCACAGCTAAAAGATTCGCCGGTAAGTCTGAAGCCTGAGGAAACCTCGGTCACAGAAGGAGACGCAGGAAGTCATCTGCGTCTTGCAAAACCAAGCGGTCATCCAACGGTGATTTGGGATCAGCATCCGAGGCGAGGCAGGGTTGTTTTCGCTGCCTGTGTGCAAAGCCGTCGATTGGGTGTGACGCCCCAAATGCCTTTGAGTCACGCCATTGAGCTATTGCGGCAAGGTTCACAGCAGCCGTATCAGCTGAGTCAGCGTGATATCAAAGCGGATGATGCAATGCTCGGCAGGCTGGCCAAGTTCATTCAGCGGAAAATCACTCCCGTTGTTGCTCTGGAATCCCTTGATCACAAAAAGTGGGCTGGTATGTCACGGTATCAGCGAGAATCGTTGATTGGTGATGTGACAGGAGTTTCTCACCTTTTTGGTGGAGAGGCTGGACTTTGCGAAGCTGCGATCTCGGCTTTGTCTGGCTATGGTCTTGATTGCCGTTTGGCCATTGCTCAAACCGTGGCCTCTGCGTGGGCTTTCTCACGCTACGGATGGACAAATCCAGCTAGGCCAAGAGTTGTGGTATCCAAGCTCGCGGAGGAAAAATACCGAGGGGCGTTGCCCATCGAATCGCTGCGGATCTTTCCTGAACCTTATCACAATCTAAAAAGACTGGGTGTTGACCGGCTTGATCAGTTGTTTTCGTTACCGAGAAACGCTTTGGTCTCGCGGTTTGGCAAGCCGTTAGTTTTGCAGTTGTCTCGGATGTTGGGTGACGTGGAGGAGCCGCTGAGGACCTATCGGCCACCAAGTGAAAATCGACATGCTTTGGAGTTGGAGTATCCAACGCGTGATTTTCCGCTACTGCTAGATCGGATTGAGAAGCTGGTGATTCAACTGTGTGCCGAATTGGCTGAATGCCAGAAAGGTGCTTTACGTGTGCGTTTGCGTTTCACTCTGGTGGATCGAGGCAAGAAAGATTTGGAGGTTGGCTTGTTTTCACCGACCGTCGATCAGCAACAGCTCACGGGGCTTTTGCAGCAGCAGTTAGAAGCGACGAGTTTGGTTGATCTGGTTCAGGCAATCGATCTGTCGGCAAGTTTAACCGGACCTCTCAGGACCGTCCAAAATGATCTCTTTGGTCATCATGGCGACGGGAAATGGGCAGAAGGTTTGAGCGATGTGGATCTCAATCGATTGATTAACGCGTTGGGAGCAAGGTTGGGAGATCACTCGGTTGTTTCCGTATCATCAACGAAAGATCCTTTGCCGGAAGAAGCGTTTCGTGCAACCACGTTAATTGGCTTACAGAAGAAGACTTTGAGTGCCAGGTTTTCAGAAAAAGGGAATCGTGTTGGAGAATCACGCTCTGGAACACCAGCCCCTTTCGCAGATGATGATACGACTGGTTCATTTGAATCTTCGCAGTTTTCAGAATCTTCGCATTTTTCTGGGGAGGCTGTTGCAGTGTCGCAGCCAACTTGGAGGCGTGACAACGTCTCTGCCTTCCGTCAAGCTACACGTGACGATCCCATGCGACGCCCCACAGCGCTCCTTACCAAGCCGCTTCGCCTGTTAGTGCTTTCGGCGGATGGATCCTTTGTCCACAGGACACGATCAAACGTTCTCCCTGATCAGATCCAATTAGCGGGTAAGACCCATGACATTGTTCACTGGTGGGGGCCAGAACGAATAGAGACTGGGTGGTGGAGAGATGCTACCGTTCGTCGTGACTATTACCGTGTGGAACTGCAAGATGGGCAGTGGTGGTGGATCTTTCGGGGGTTTTCTGCCAGCGAAAAGGTTGATCGTCAATCTTGGTGGATGCTTCACGGCTACTTTGATTAACGATTTACCCTCGCTCAAACTAAGTTGAAAACCGACGCCCAATCATTCCTGAAAACATTCTTGAAAATCAAGCGTAACGCATTTTACGCCTGAAATAGAATGACTCACTCTGCTCCACGTGATGCAATGATCTGATCGAGTTCCTGCTTGAGAATCGGCAGGATTTCATCGTAGCCAAATGCGCCGAGTGCTTCGGTGCCACGTTTTAGATTGACTTTTGCCGGTCCGCACCATAGTCCCAAATCGGCATCGTCGGTTTCTCCGGGACCATTAACACGGCAACCCATGACCGCGATTGTGATCGCGTGATCTTTGGCGTAAGCCGTCATCTCTTTGACGCTTTCTGCTAATTCAATGAACGCCTCATTTTCCACTCGCGAGCAACTTGGGCAACTGATGATATTGAGTGCTTTTTCGTTGAGTTTCACGACACTCCGAAAACGTCCGGAATGAATATCATCAATGATCCCCAGCCCAGCATCGATCTCTTCGGGTTTTCGGTCATTAGGCAACGTAAGAGAAACTCTTACCGTGTCCCCAATGCCGTGACCGATCAATTGCTCGAAGGCGATTCTCGTCTTAATGATCCCCTCGGGTGGCATTCCCGCTTCGGTAACTCCGAGATGGAGAGGTATGTCGGGTCTCAACTCGGCAAAACGCCGATTCACCTCAATCACTTTCGCGGGATCACTATCTTTCAGGGAAACGACAAAGCGTTCGAAATTGAGTGACTCGACAAACTCGCAATGCTCGATCGCACTCTCAAGCATGGGGGTGATTGAGTCAGTTGCGTCGTACTTTTCCTTTTTCGCCGGATCGACGCTGCCACAGTTCACTCCGATCCGAATAGCGCAGTTGTTCTCGACGGCTTGGGCGATGACGAACCTAACCTTGTCGTGCCAAGGCTTATCTTTTTGGTGATGGTAAAGGTGTCCTGGGTTGTAACGAATTTTGTCGACGTGAGGCGCGACAACTTCTGCAAGCCTGAAGTTTTCTTGTAGGTCAACCGCTAAATTGGCTCGAGTTTGTTTGCGGATTTCAGCTAATGCCTCTGCATCTTTGACACTGTCAACCGCAATCCTCACTACTCCCGCGCCACGCTGGTGCAACGCTTCAGCCTGAGCCACGGTCGCATCGATGTTGGTGGTTTTTGTCGCGGTCATGCTTTGGACGGCAATCGGATGAGCAGAACCGACGTGAATACCGCCGATGGAGACGGAGCGAGTGGGCTGGCGTTTGATTTCCATGGTGTCCCTTAGCGGCGGATCAGATTGCAAATGTCCGGAGTCGAATGTTGGTCGAGGAAGTTGCAGGCGGCCTGCGGTTGCGATAGTCGCGACAAGTTCCTTACTCGATGCTCATCAGGATAGCGGCGGAAGCGGTGAGCTGAAAAGCAGGAATGCATAGGATTGTTTGCGGGGAGCAAGTGCAACTGTCATGCGCATGATAAAAGGCGGGGTCGATTGGAGTCGATCCCGCCTTTTCGATTGATTCAGCCGGTTGAGTAA
>JAKMEW010000206.1 GCA_022425745.1 Rubripirellula sp. | reverse complement strand
ATGATAAACGGGACTCGTGTGCCGCCCTCGTACTGTTCGTGTTTGCCTCCGCGAAACTTTCCTGCGTAGCCAAGCATGTTGTTTGAGAATTCCCGCGCACCTTTCTTTCCCAGAATCACGGGAGCCGGTCCGTGGTCGCTGGAGAAAACCACGATCGTGTTTTCCCGGAGCCCCAAGTCATCAAGGGTCTTCAGCACTCGCCCGACGTTTAAGTCGATCTGGTAGACGTCGCCGAGATACTGACGCATCGACTCGTCAAGATCGCCACCAATCTTCAGGCACTCATCGAACTTGTGCTGCATGGTCTGCGAGAAGTCTTCCCGGTCGACTGCCACGTCTTTGAACTGGCCAGCCAGCTCAGCAGGTGTGTTCACGGGAAAGTGTGTCGCGTGTCCCCAAACGTTGACGTAAAACGGCTCGTCCTTGTTTTCTTTGATAAATTCAATCGCAGCGGAATAAAGGTCGGTGTCTCTACCGGAAGATCTCTCCCGACTCTTGCCAATCGTTTTGACCGTATCGATCCCATAAGTGCCGTCGCTGTCTTCCGGACCAATGTGCCACTTGCCGAAGTGACCTGTTTTGTATCCCCGCTTCTTCAGCAGTTCGGTGATGGTCGCGCGGTCCCCAAAACCATAATCTGCGGCGTACTTCGGAAAACGGGCGGGAAACAATCCTGTCATGATTCCCGTTCGGCTGGGATTACACGTCACTCCGGTCACATGGAACTGAGTGAACCGCGTCCCCTCTTGCGCCAGTTGGTCGAGGACTGGTGTCTTCGCGTAGGGATGCCCGTAACAGCCCAGATCGCCGTACCCAAGATCGTCGGCGAACATGAAGACGATGTTCGGTGGCCGCTCGGACACGGCTTGACCGCCACAGACGCTGCCCGATAACAAAAGCAATAGCATTACAGCGTTTGCATACCGATGCATCAAATTCAGGTATTTCATATTGTCCATCAGATAGTGCTTCTCACTTTTGTGTCTTGGGCGCTCGGTTAGTCTATTTGTAGTGGACGAGTTCACGAATCCTTCAGTCGGGGGACTCGTGACCTCGTCCACTACGCCGCTTTGTGCAGGGATTTGTTGAACTCATCGAAAACGGCACCTGCTGCGGGGACTGGTCACCTCGTCCGCTACGGGGGGACCTTTGTCCATGAGATGTCGTTAGCGTCTCTCTGTTGATTGCTTTTGCCTAAGTGCTGGATCCGTGTAAGGCAAATATTTTGGATGCGGTATGTAGTTGCCTTTGCCACTCTCCCAGCGAAAGGTTTCGCCTTCGACGACAAGATCCCGACGCGAGTTAAGTTTCGGCTCCGGATCGGCGAATTCCGTCGGTGCTGACTTCCGCAGTTCAGCGATGACGTTCGCGTACTGCGGCTCCGACGCCAGGTTGTTCCACTCGTGCGGATCATCTTTGACGTTGTACAGCTCGCGGTTCGTGTCGTCGTAATGGATGAAACGCCAGTCGCGATTCATCACTGCGTATTCACCTGTGTTCATGTAGGGCAGATACACCGTCCGGTCTTCTGCTCCAGCGGGCTGCCTCAGTGTCGATGCCAGCGAAACGCCTTCGAGTTTCTGACGCGGTGCAGGAAGGTCGCATGTCTCAACCAGCGTTGGATAGATGTCGATCAGGCTGACCGTCACGTCGGTACGAACTCCTTTTGCCACGCCGGGGCCGGCCCATAGGAACGGCACGTTGGAGGTTCGCTCCCACAACGTGTGTTTGCCCCACTGACCTTTTTCGCCCAAGTGATATCCGTGGTCACTCCATAACACGACAATGGTGTTGTCGGCATACGGACTGGCGGCAAGTGCATCCAGAATCCGCCCGACCATTGCGTCGGCGTAGCTTGTGCAGGCAAGGTATCCATGCAAAGCGTCCTTCCAGGCTCCCATTGCGACGAGCTTGTCGTAATGCACTTTCTTACGATTTTGACGTTGCTTGCGAATCTTGTCCGGTAAATCTGCCAAGTCATCTTCTTTGAACGCGGGAGTCTCGATGGCGTCTCGATCGTACAGATCGAAATACTCCTGCGGGCAGTAGTTGGGGTAATGAGGAGCATAAAAGCCGCAGGCCAGAAAGAACGGCTTGTCGTGTTTTTGCTTCAATTGTTCGACCGCCCAGTTGGCTCGAATCGTGTCGGCCATCTCCTCTTCGCGATCCTTCGGAACTGCCCCCCATTCCAGAAACAGTCCGCCGGTAATCTCTTTGCCTTTGTTATAAACACTTGCAGGAAAGGGTTGCGGCACGGGTGTATCACTGCTCCACGATTCCAGCGCCCAGCCGCCTTCGAGTTGAAACTGATTTCGCAGGAAGAACTCTGTCCATCCACGCTGA
Organism: Rubripirellula sp.; assembly: GCA_022425745.1. Taxonomy (GTDB): domain Bacteria; phylum Planctomycetota; class Planctomycetia; order Pirellulales; family Pirellulaceae; genus Rubripirellula. The sequence goes on along the minus strand of JAKMEW010000206.1, from coordinate 8,592 downwards.
TCGATCGCTCCGGCCGGATGATGAAACAGCTTGCCAGCGCCAAGCGTGGTGTAACCCGCTTTGGCAAAGCTCGTTTGCAGCGACTCAATCTCCGGATGATGCACAAAGTAGTTCGGAGTCTGGTAGCATCCGGTTGTCGAAGCGTATTGACCCGAGAAGATCGCTGCGCGACTGGGCGCACAGAAGACTCCAGCGGTGTGCCCATTGGTAAAGCACACGCCGCGCGCGGCCAGCCGATCGATGTTGGGTGTGATCGCATTCGGACGTGAATCGAGACATCCCACAAAGTCGTTCATGTCATCGACAGCCAGAAACAGCACGTTCGGCTTGGCGTTGTCAGCACTGACCATCGCGGTAGGTAGCGACGCTAAACACAACGCGGTCAGCAGCACCAGGGACTTCAAGTTGACTCTCATGTTAGTTTCTCAAAGGGGTATCGGTTTGGCCTATCACGCAATCGCTGGAATGCAAGGCTTCACATCGGTGAAAATGCTTCACAGCAGGGCAATCACTTCTCATCATCTTCAAGCGGCCAGCTTCCTCTGGTGATTCAAGTTTAGAAGTCTCCGTGGTAGCAGGCATAGTTACCACGGACATCAGCGCTACCGACCTCATCTTGCAATTCAGATGGAATACCCCAGTTGGTTTCCTTAATCCGGGCACGTTTACCCTCAAAGCTGGCGGTTACACATTTCTAAGCGAAGATGACGACCGTGACTATCACGTCCCGCCTCCGGTAGACAACCAGCCAGTTTCTTTATTCATTGCCCGCAATGATAACGGCCAGATACTCGCTAGCCAAAGCTCGAACTCTTCGGTCCCCGAACCCAGCACCGCTATCGCAATGGGCTTGCTAGGTGTGGTTGGATTCGCAGGCAATCGTCGACGCCGCCGCACTGCATTGAACGCCCAAGGCGAGATACGTTCAACCACAAAAGCATGAAAGCCGTGTCCCACTCCAGTTTAAGATGCGGCTTTTTCATTGCACCTATTCCCGCAACTTCCTGCAACTGAGCGTTCCGGCCCCGTCCTGCTCAACAGAGGGTCTTGCTTCGATCCACGTCGAGGCGAGTCCCTTGTTTTTGGTGGCTGGTGATTGACGCCGCACGTTCAGGGGTGCCGCATCCAATACCGATTAGTTTCCAGTAGCCTACCAATAACTACCCCAAAACATCGAAAATCAGTCGCGCTAATACCGCAATCGATGCCATAACTTGCAACAGTTCGCTGTTCTTTCTATGCTTGAAACAGTAAGGAAAGCGGCTTTTTCCTCGCGAAAACAAGACATTTGGTTATGTGAAAAAATCACACTCATAACCTCGAGGTCGTCGGTTCGAATCCGGCTCCCGCAACTTCTCTGTTTGGTTGGAACACTTTCCGACCCACCAGTAAACGAAAAGCCGTCGTGTAACCCACGACGGCTTTTTTCGTTTTATCCCGTTATCTCGCAAGGACTTGCGTCGATCAATTTGGCCGGCCGTTCTTAGCCGTCTGAGACCGGACAGATAACCCGGCGCGGCTCCGGCGGCTCGATTTCGAGTTCTGGGCCAGATTTCTTACGTTCTTGGTTTCTGAGGGCCGTCGGGTTAGAAGCCGTCGGCACCTCTCTTTCGATCGGGATTAGAACAGCGTTTGACCCCGTAAAACACTGTGTTTGAAAGAGTGTCGCTCGGTAAGAGGTAACGACGACCTCTCAAAACAGACCGCCCTGGGTAAGAATGCTCTCAGAAGCTCAGAAAAATTGCAAAGACGCTCAGAAACCGCCGAAACGCTCAGAAGCCTCAGTCGCGAAGAAAACCAAGACGCTCAAAAAAACAGCGAGGAACCGAGACGCCCCCGCCATTTAGGCGTTTTGGTGCGGGACCGCTTCTCCGACGATCTGGGCCACGTCGTCGACCAATCCAAGCGTGATTTCTCCGGTGGTCACTCGAAGAACTGCCTGCAAAAGAATCTTGGTTAACAAGATTCATTTGGCGTCTTGGTTTAGCTGGTTCCAGGCCACGGCGATCGCGCGGACTTCTTCTGAGTCGTCTTTAGACGGCTGGTTCAGGAGCAAAGAATTCCGCGTCTAAAGTTCGTAGCTATGAATTTCGACGTCGGTACACGATGGTGACAACCTGCATCGTGGTCTTGGGTCGGTAAATGCACAGTTGCCGCAAAATTAGCAAGCCGTGAAAATGGCGAAGACGATCAGGGCTTCGAGTAGGTCGAACGACTTTTCGGTCAAATGCGGCATGGGATGCTACTTTGAGGCTTGAGACAATCAGACAGGATGGGGTGTGGCGACTGGTTGTTGTTGCCATATCAGATTGCTCAGCGATCGTTTGATTCTGGCAAAGACACGGGCCTTGGACGGGCGTCCGGCTAACAACCATTGATGCAGCGAGGGGACCAGAACGAGGGCCAGCAGTGTTGCACCGGCGACCCCACCGCTGATCGCGACGGCGAGCGGTGGCCAAAATTCGCCACCCGCGATGATCAGTGGTGCGAAACCAGCGATGGTCGTGATTGTGGTCGACATGACGTGCCGCGATGAGTGCATGACTTCGTACACCGCTGCGTCGATTTCGCCCGCACAGGCTTGCGGATTGCTGCGGATGCCGGCGAGCACGACGATCGAATCGTTGATCGCTACTCCCAACAATCCCATCGTTCCGATGATCGAAATGAATCCGAACGGGTAGCCGCCGATCGCCAGCGACAGCATCGCCAACCCGGTCGAAAGTATTCCAACAAATCCAATGATGCCAGCCATGCGAAATGAGCCGAACGATAACACGAGTGTGGCGACCATCAACACCATCAGCAAGCTGACCGTTGACAGCAGGTTGCCTACCGAATCATCGCGTTCGCTCGCCTCGCCGCCGTATCCGATGCTGTAACCGGATTGCAAAGCGAGTGGTTCGTCGGCTAACGAGTCTTCGATAAATGCCTGCACGGTGCTGGGTAATACTCCCGATCTCAAATAGACAGACACCTCATTCATACGTTGACGATCCAGTCGTGGGATGGACGCTGATTCGATGGTGAGATCCACCGACGCAAGTGCGGACAGCGGCACCATTCGTGGCGAAGTACCCGGATTACTGCCACCGACGATCAAATCAAGACCTTCAATACGCGCCAAACTCCCGCGATCGTTGGCTCCTACTCGCACCACGACTGGCAATTCCTCGTTATCCTGCAACACAGTTCCGCCGCGACTTCCTTCTAAGGTCGTCGCCAATTGGTCAGCGATTTCAGCAGGCGTTGTACCGACCGACGATGCGATCGCCTCATCGACTTGAAATGACAGTTGCGGCAACACTTCGCTCAAGTCACTCCGTACCGCAACGACGTCCGGATGGTTGCTGAGACGTTGCCGAATGTCATCACCAAGTCGTCGTAACTCTTGCAGGTCGGGACCAAAGACGCGAACTTCAACCGGTGCTTCAAACGGTGGGCCTTGTTCAAGCTGTCGAACCAAGATGCGTGGCTTCACGAACTTCGCGTTCAGTGTCGTTTGCAGTTCGCGAAGCACCGGTTTCGGATTGACGCCATCTCCGAGCGTCACGATTGCCTGAGCGTAGTTGGGTTGTCCGCGACGATCGCCGACCACGTTGTAATAAAACGCGGGTGCGGACGAAGCAAAAAACCAATCGACTCGCATCGCCCCCGCCTCACGAATGTACCTGTCGATTTGCGCGGCTGTTTTACGAGTCTCGCCAATCGCCGCCGTGATCGGTAAGTCGACTTCAATGTGAAATTGATTCCGATCGGTCGGAGGAAAAAATTGTTCCTTCAGCGTTCCCGCTACGGCAAAACCGACGATCGGCAAGGCAATCCCGCTGACGATACCAATCGCTGGATGCCTTAAACAGGCTCGCAAGAACCATTCATAACGGCGAGACAACCATGGCAGCGAGATTCCGTCCCGCATGAATCGGACAAATGCATTCGGTCGTTTTTCCTTGTCCGTTCCCTCGAATCGACCACTGACCAAAAGAGCGGCAACGGTTGGCAACACGGTCAGGGCGAGGACAAATGAAGCCGTGATCGCCATGATGACGCTGATCGCGATCGCACCGACGAACTCACCACCGCCACCCGGCATCAACGCGATCGGCGCGAACGCAAACGCAGTAGTGAGTGTTGAGCCGAGAAGTGGAACAGCGAGGTGCTCGACACTGCCGATCATCGCTTCGATAGCGGTCTTGCCTTGTCGCAACTGACCTTTCACTTCATCAACGACGACGATCGCATTGTCGATCAACAGCCCGAATGCGATGATGATTCCAGTTACCGACATTTGATGGATCGGGATGCCATAGGTTCGCATCCCAAACAGGACCATCAAGCTCGACAACGGCAAAGCAAGGGTCACGATCATCGCGCTTCGCCAGCCCATCATCACAAAGATGACTGCGGCAACACCGAGGGCCCCAAAAATCAAATTCCACATGAGAGAGTCGAGTCGTTCGGCGACGTACTCGTTTTGCATCATCAAGCGATCGAGCTTGATTCCATGCGGAAGCCCGAGCTCATATTCTGCAAGCAGTCGATCGACGGATCGGGTCCACGCATCAATGCGTTGATCTTTGCGTACGAGCGCGCCGAGAACAACGGCTTCGCGGCCGTCCAGGTTGGCCGCCGCGGGTAGCGGACTGGGAACGCCCAACGACACGCTGCTGACTTCGGCCAGTCGCACGTCTTTTCCGTCGACGGCGGCGATCGGAATGTTCGCTATTCTTGCAACAGCATCGAGTTGATTCTCGACTTCGATCAGCATCGAGATCGGTTGATCGCGAAGCTGACCGGCCGTTCCTTTCGCATCGTAATTTGCCACTCGTTGTGCAATTAACGCAGGACTTAAACCCATCGACGCAGCACGAACCGGGTCAACCACCACTTCGATCTCTTCACCTGGATCGCCGAACCGATCGACAACTTCGGTTCCGGAAACATTCTGCAAACGATCTTGCAAATCCGCCGCCAACCGACGCAGAACTCGATAGTCTGGCGAACCGCTTTGATCCCAAGTCAAACCGACCAACAACGCATAAGCACGGGTATTCAATTCAGCGAACACAGGCCGACCGGCTTCCGGCGGCAGCAGCGCGATGGAGTCTTCGATCTTGCCGCGAACCTTTGCCCAAATCGCGTCCGGCTCATAGATCGAATCTTGCAACGTCACGTTGATCGTGCTGACACCTGGGCGACTAACGGAAGAGATTTCGTCGATCTCAAACACGTCACGCAGCGACGCTTCAATCTTTTCCGTGACCAGCGATTCGACTCGCTCGGCCGTTGCACCAGGCATTCTCGTGACGACGAGCGCTGACCGCGGAGTCAGGACTGGGTCTTCCATCCGAGGCATGATCGCGAGGCTGCTCAGTCCGGCGACGAAGATCAACGCCAGCACCATTACCAGCAATCGTTTATCGCGAAAGAAGCCGCCAGCAAGGACGCCTATCCAAGTATGTTTAACAGACTCATTCGCGTTCTGACTTTCTTGCGATGGTTTCATGGACGCGGCCCCGCTTTAAGATTTATCTTTTCAACACCCACCGCTTTGACACCCACCACTTCAACACCAGGTCCGACGCGGTGCGTTCCTTCAGTAATGATGAACGCGGCATCAGTCAGATTTGCGGAGACTTTGGTCATCGGTCCCGCGGTTTGTAGAATCTTTGCGTCATACAATCGGACACTTCCGACAAGTTCATCGCCCGAAGTGGGGAACTCTTTACTTTGAGCTTGTTCATATTCGGAGAGCATAAAAACCGCCCAAAGTCCTCGGACGCTGCGAACTAAGGCGTCCGATGGCACCCAAAATTCACCGCTCGTTTGATTCATCGACGACCCGTCGGTTTGAAGTTTCAGCCATGAAACCCAAAGTGTCGCGGGTTGCCCGACCAGTGACAGTTCGTCAGTCTCGAATCGCACGATCACTTCGCGAGTGCGTGTGACCGGGTCGATGTTGGGTTGCATCCGCACGACCGTTGCCGATAGGCCGCGTGCTTGTGATCGAACCTCAGAAAGCGTTGGTGTTTCACCGACCGCGTCGGCATCTTTCCCAACGGAGATCAATACGGCCTCGCCAATCGCCAAGCTTGATGCGGCCGCTGCCGGGACACCGAAAACTGCTTCGAGTGGCGGTTGTTCGATGATCGTCACAATCGGCTGGTTCGGGCTAGCGATGGTCCCTTCGTCGATCAAACGTTTACCGATGACACAATCGAACGGCGCGACGATACGACTGTCTCGCTGTTGAACGTCGATCACGCGTCGGGCAGCTTTGGCCATGTCAACGCGAGCCTTGGCGGCTTTAATTTGTTCGGATCGCGTCCCTTCAAGCAATTCACGCAATTGTGATTCCGCCTCGGTTGCGGCGGCACTCAATTGCAAAACAAGCTGCTCTTCGTTTTGCAGTTCTTCATCGCTGACCGCATTAGCTTTGTACAATTGCTGGCGACGTTTCAACCTGCTCGTCGAAGCGTCGAGTTGTGCTTTTGATTGTTCGACCCGGGCCTCGGCGGCTTTGATCGTTTGCTGACGCGGTCCAGCGATTGCCTCATCGAATTGGGCGACGGCCATTTCAAGTTCGCTGTCCGCCAACTCGGCTTGTGCAACCAAATCAGAAATATCAAGCTCGGCAATCGTTTCGCCCGCGCTCAGGCGATCACCTGTCTCAACCAGCACCCTCATCACAGGACCACTGCGACGAAAAGAGAGAGAGCTTTCGCGTCGCGGGGCAACGACGCCACGATAACGAATCGCCAGCTCAGGAGCCGCAATGGAACCGGCCATAGTGACGCCGACGCGAACCGGATTGAATTCAACCGCGGGTGCGCCCGCTGAACCCCGTTTTTTCGCGGCAATCTGAACTGCCGCATAGACCGTCGTAGCCAGCACGACCGGCACAAGCAAAAGCACGACCCAAACGCCGCGGCGCAATCTCGGAACCGCCGAGACGTCTGCCTTGCCTCCCCTAACCGGAACGTTATCGGAAGCGTCCACCCCCAACAGTTCTTGCTCGTCGCGTGATGTTCGCGGATCGTCTGGCAATTGTTCTGGGGGGTGTTGATCGGGGATTTCGAGCAATGACATATTGGATTTCCAGACGTTTAGCTATCTACGCGGGGAACACGAGGCTGGAAGCCCATCCCACGTCTTCAACACTTACTTGACTGCCAGTGAACGGTACCGTACAGTTCACTTGTCGTCAACAAAAGATTAGTCGCAGGTCAAGGGCGACCAGCGATCGCAATTCGAAAACGGGAAAGAAAAGTTTTGGCAAGCAAACCGTCCCCCGCCGAACGCATCCAGCTCGCGGGCAGAACGTTATTTTTCAAGCATGGCTTTGCCGGAGTCACGACCGACGCACTCGCCAAAGAAGCGTCGGTGTCCAAGGCAACGTTGTATAAATACTTCCCGAGCATGACCGAGGTGCTAAGATCGGTCGTCGAAGCCGAAGGGGATTCGTTTAACGAAGGCCTAGCGTTGAAGCCGACGACGGTTGCTGAGTTTCGTGATTCGCTCGTCAAGTTTGGAAGCAATCTGCTAACGTTTTTGAACAAGAGCGATATCATCCAGTTCTCGCAACTCATGCTCGAACAGTCCCGGTTACACCCGGACATATCAAAAGAGTTTTATGAGTCCGCGTATGTCCGTAGCCTGCACACACTCGCCGCCTTAATCGAGAACGGTCAATCGAAGGGTTTCATCCACAAAAACTTGACTTCAAAGGAACTGGCGGAACAGTTGATCGGAATGTTTGAAGGAATCCGGTGCGTGAAATCCCACTTAGGGCTCACACAAAAGCCGTTCCCTCATCCGAACCAGTGGTCTGAAAAATGCGTTCAAACGTTGTTAGGTGAGTTGAATGATTCAAACCGATAACTTTAAGCAGGTTCAAATAGACTCAAGCCCAGAATTGCGAAAGTGGCTTCTTAAAAATCACCGTCAAGATTCGAGCGTTTGGTTGGTAACGTTTAAGAAGCATATTGAAAAGAAGTACGTGTCGACCGGCGAAGTGCTTGATGAACTATTGTGCTTTGGTTGGATCGACGGCATTCGTCGAAAGCTTGACGACGATCGCACGATGCAATTAATCTCTCCAAGAAAGACTCAGCATTGGGCGAAGACTTACAAAGTTCGTGCCGCGAAGCTAACCAAAGAAGGACGGATGCACGAATCGGGTTTGGCGTCGGTTGCCCAGTCCAAACGCAACGGACTTTGGACTTTCATGGACGACGTGGATGCGTTGATTGTGCCGCCCGACTTTGCAACGGCGCTGGCGTCAACAAAGCACGCCGCCAAGCACTTTGATGCCTGTGGTGATTCATACAAGCGAAACATTTTGAGATGGATCAAGCTTGCCAAAAGCGATGCGACTCGCCAGAAACGCATTCAACAAGCCTCCGAATTTGCCGAACGGAATGAACGCATCGCGCAGATGTAATTGGGTTTGACCGTGAGCTTTCGATGGCTGACAGGTTGTTCGAGTCGCTCAGGTCTCCTTGAAGAACGCTGCCAGCTCATCACAAAACCAGTCCGGTCGCTCTTCGCTGACCCAGTGACCGCAACGCTCGATGATGCCTCCGCGCACGT
>JAKMEW010000192.1 GCA_022425745.1 Rubripirellula sp. | reverse complement strand
ATCAAGTACCCGCCCAGAACTCCTCGCGGAACTAAAAGCGGAATACGATACGTGGTTTGATGACGTCAGTTCAACGAGACCGGATAATTACGCACCACCGCGGATCATCATTGGGACGAAGCATGAGCCTGTTACGACCCTTACACGACAGGATTGGCGGCATGTGACTGGCCAACCATGGGGCAAGGATTCAAACGGCTTCTGGCTCCTTCACTCTCCGGATCCAGCGTCGTTCGGGATTGAATTGCTTTTCACGGAGCCACCGGGAGAAGGCGTTGCGACGATTACTGCCGGCGAAGCAACGCTGACATTGGACATCTCTGGTGAGAATCGTCGTGGATACACAACAAAAATGATGTTCCCATCAGGAGACCTCACCTTTCAGGTCAATGTAACGGTCAACGGGAAAACGATGGGCCCGCACCAGGTGATTCTCAGCAACCGCGACGATGGGAAAACTCTCAAACGACAAAGCCGTCGTGTCAACCGGTGATTAACTCTGTGTAATGGTAATTAACTCTGTGAAACGGTGATTAACTCTCAGTGATACCGGTCTGGAAAATCCTCTTAGAGCTCAACGATTTATATGTTCTGGAAAGTCACGAAGATAGCGTTTCAGTAGATCATCGCCGTCTCCGCGAATTAGGTAGATTTTTCCCCTGATCTGCTTCGATTCACCGGGCTTGAGACCACCGAGCCTAAAGTCCGAGTGCAGACATCGGGCAACTCCCTGAAAAAGTTCTTGATACGGTTCAAAGGCGACACCGAACACCATTCGCTCGTCGGCGCTATAACAACCAATCAAGCCATAAGTAGGTACAAGAGGGCTGAGTGGTCTTGGATTCACATCCGTCCTTGGAACTGACACTGGACACCAGACTTGCCCAGGGATGTATCGTGCCTGCTTGGCCCAAGGCACCACTTGCGGAAAACGTGTCAGCCGCCCATCGATGAACACAAATCCCTTTGGCAGGTAATCATCTAAATTTGAACCACCGTCTGAAAATCCGGTGAATGCTCCAAGCCGAATGCAGGGCTGAGCCCAATGCGCCTCGGATCGCTCATCAGTTGGATTATTCGCACTGATTGAGAAACTAACTTGATCATCTGTGGATCGAATCGTGTGATCAACAATCACACCATCCTCAAGGCGATCACGCAAGCGAACAAGATCGCCATCCGCGCTGACCTCTAATACCTCAAGTTGATGAGGGATAACCGTGTGCTTCACCCAGTCCGCGTCCGTCGATCCCGCCCTGCAGTACGCTTCAAGGTAGTTGATGCGAATATTCGCACCCGGCAAATGGTCACCGGCAATGATTAACCAGTGTGGTTTTTCGTAACACAGGGTCAACGCCGGTGCCTCGGCCGGCGTTTTTGCTGACGAAACGAGAACCGCCCCTAAAACGATCACGACCGTAAACAGTAATCTCTTCATGTAGAAACTCTCCCAAAAATTCCTTGCCGGATCAGGTGCGTTTTTGCTGAGTCATTCCCCAGATAAAAATCACTGAGCCACCAAGAAGCAGGATCAGTGTTAGCAAACTGTTTACAAAGGGCAATGACAGTTGGGCGTCGAATTCTAAATCAAGCTCCAGTGGCGAATTCTCTGCAACTTGGACGCTGCGGCTAAAGGTATATACTTCACCCTCCTCGGGAAGGCTGATCACAATCGCCTGTGGGGCAGGTTCCGTTGTTCGCTGATGCTGAACCAAACGCTCCGCAATCCCCTCAAGAACCGCATTGTCCTTGGAGGAGTTTCCCCTCAGCAGTTGCGACATTTCCTGCAACTGGAAGTCCAACGTCCCTTGCTGGAGAATTGGGTTCGTCTCAGCAGCCTGTCGCAACTGATCGGCTCCTTGAAGTGACACATCGTCGCGATCATTATCCAGGAAGAGTCTCTGCCGACGTGAATTCAAACCAACGATCGCTCTTTTCGTTTGCAGGTTCTCCATCTGAATTCTGGCATCTTCATTCGAAGCTTCATCAAGTGCGTACTGGTTAGCGACACTGTTGAATAGCATGTTAGCTTTTCCCTGTGCCCCATCCTGCATAAGCTTGTTTGCTTGCTGGAGGGTCGTGGCCGCCTGTTGCGCCTTCTTCTCGCGAGTCATTGTTGACTTGCGAAGGTAGGAGGCACTGTCATACTGAGACAATCTCGCCTGCCGCACCAAGTCAGCATTCCCATCATGATCGCTAAGGTCGTAGCCATCCGGAGCAACAATGCTCCATTTGATGTTCTCCAGTGGGACATTCAGTACAGGGCTTCTCAATGCAAGATCCCCGAGCCCATGACCCTTGACTGAGTACACAAATTTCACCGTTGCCGTCCTCTCATCGAGCCCCGGCAATACATAGAACTGCCACCGCGAGGTCTGATCTTGATCGACATCAGCAAGTCGAATCGAGTTAACACTTTCTCCATTAACAAAGATACTGAAAATTTCGCCGCCCTTTGGCAGGCCAACGGTAAGACTACTACGCTGGATCACTTCCATACCCAATTCAACAGCCGTCAGCTGATCACCATTTGGGGCGAGCACCGAAGTAAGCATCCCATCTGCAACTCGCAATTTAAGAGCATCGGCAAGTGAGTGCCGCTGCACCTGGACCACCATCGGTTTGGCTGCTTTTTGAATCCGCATTGCGAGTGTCGGAGTAGTCTTAAGTGAAACGGATCTCAAGGAATCGGGAACCGCATTCCAGTCAACCCTCTTCCACCCTACCGTTCCCTCAGGCACTGCGATCTCAAGACGCCCACCGGCGCGAACCGCATAGTAATTATTGACCTGCCCCGCCTCTGGAAAAGAAGCGAGTCGTAAGGTCTCGCTGCCATCAACGCGATCACCCCGTCGCTCGAACTCAATCTTAAAACTTACACCACCAAGCACCCGTCGCTTGAACTGCAATTCCCAGATTTGCTCCTCCTGATCAACCGGTACAAAGTCACTGACTGTGGCTCCTAAAGCCCGCAAGGTTTTGATCTCTTCGGGGTCGGTCAGAGGTAATTTAACCAACAGCTTTCGGATTGAAGCGTTTTGTATTTCAAAGTTTCCGGCAATCGTGCTACGAGTTAAGCCCTCCCTTAAATCCGCTTCAAACAACACATCTCCGGAGATTCTCGACTCAAGTTTCTCAATCCCGAGCACCAGATTCCAATCCGCCTGCAGTAACCGATAAGCAACCGCCCCAGGCGTTGCGGATCCCATCGACCGCGGATCCACCTCAGAGACATTTTGCCGAGAGACCGTACTAAGTCGAATTCCGGTAGCGGGTTGTACGATCAGCTCGCCGGTCTGCCTCACAGCCTCTTCGAGTTCAAGTCGTGGCAACGCCCAATCCAAATCGGACGAAGGCGTGTTGGACGTAAACGTTAGGGCATAATTGTGCGTGCCAAGTGTCTTTCCATTCAAGTGCAGAACGACCTTCCGCACCTCATCCTCAGTCACCTCTGACCAATGATGCAGGCTCTCACCGGAAAGCGATTCAACCTCAAATCCCGTTGGTAGCGGGAAGGTCAATTTAAAAACTCCAGTCCTGCTGATCTCAGCGGAAAGGTTTACCGCCAATAGCACACGCTCGTCACCCAGCGATAACACCTGTTTACTAAAAACTCGCACCTCCGGCGTCACCGAAGTCACACCAAGCGTGATCGAGCCACCTTGCTTCCCGTAACGAAACACTCGATAAACCGTGGCACTTGACTCACCTAACAGGGTTGCGTCAAAGTCGCCGACGTTAACCGGCGAAAGTTGCTGGGACACTAGTTTTTCGGGTTGAGCATCGCCATCGAAAGCGACTGCGATGACCCCGACTTCACCATCAGCGTCTAAGACGCGAATGGGTGACAAACCCACCTCAGTTGGAAGTGGAGGCAATCCCATCTGTGTCCGTACCTCAACCGAAAACGGCTTGGACTGTGCTGGAGCAATCGTAAGGTCGAGTGTCCCCTTATCGGGATCAAACTGCCAGGATTCAACAGGGCCAGTGACCTGACTGACGGTTAAACCGGTAGGAATCTTCAAAGCCAGTCGATCAATCAGTCCCTGTGCCGCTCGAAGGTCCACACGATGGACACCGTCAACAACGCCTGGCCCAGGAATGTAAAGATTATTGGTTTCCGCAAAGAACTTTGTCTCTTCTCTCTGAAGATCTCGCGTGCGTGTCGCGAACTTCACATTCACCAATCCTGGAGACAAGACGAATTGCCTGATCGATGGACTGTCCTCTTGCACCGTCGTGCGAACCGCCTGATCACAGCGAATCTCCACATCTGTCGTTTCCAGACGAACGGAAAGCTGATTCACCGCGGCGTCACCAGTCGGAACGGTAACACCAGATATTAAATCCGAGGATTCAATTTGATAAGAAAACTTCAACTCAATGCTAACGACCTCCGTCGATACCGCCGCGTCAGTTGCCGGGAGTGCGGACCCCACGTCAGCGGATGCGCTCTCGTCGCCCGAGACCTCCGTGTCACGTTTCTTTTCTTTCGCATTTGTCTGTGCGACACTCGCTGGATCGGTGATGCTAACGACATAGACGGGTGGTGTTTTCCCATCGCGATGTTTGAACAACCGAACACCGTCTCCCGAGAACTCGGTCAATACCGCGGGTGCGCGAAGAACAAGAAACTGTTCTCCCGGTCGCCCCGTTACTCTCATAACAACCTCACTCTCGAGGCGTTTCAATTGTGCATCGACTCGCCAAACCTGATCGAGATGATCAGCCGCAGAGTAACGCACTGCTTTAGTTTCTTGGCCCAACACATCAGTCGTGCCGAAACTTACCGTCGCAAGCATAAACAAAAGGATGGATGTAACGATACTACTTCCACCGCCGTCTCGATCATCCGATTTGCTGCTGCCCTCGGAATTTTCGACCATCAATGCCTCATCAGAAGCATCGATAGAGTCCTCTTCTGACAACGGAACTCCTTCGCCCCCAGACTCCTTCGGCGACCGCCCCTTCAATTCAGCCGCAACTGCAGATAACAAACTCAAACTTGAGGGTAGCCCAACGAATAACCCAACACCGATCGCAATTAACCAATAGAACAATGAGCCACTACCGTGTTGAAGTAAGAGACCAAGCATGATGAGGAACACCGCCAAGATGCGTAGCCTCAGCCGATAGTCTTGGTAATTCCGCAGCAAAGATCCGATCGCCAGCACGATACCACTTACACCAAGAAACAGCCCAGCGCTAGATAGGTTCGCTCTCCACATCGGCGTGTTGTAGAGCACAAGGTTAACGGTCTCGCCAGCCGATAAAATTGGAAGGCTCACTCGAAGCGTTGGATCGCTGGCCTGCAACACACTCGCTCGGTCAGCGAGGCCAACGGCAAAGTAAATCACCAACACGGAGAACAGAAAACTGAGATGCCGTGACATACCTTGGTTACGTTTCACTGAAATCGCTAAACCCGTCAGCAAAAACATCATGACGAGGGATCCGAGGCCATTGCGCGTGACCCATTCGAAACCCCTCATTGCTAGGATTCGCTGCGGTAACTGCACCGTACCTCCCGCGGGAGAAATCACTCGCTGATCATCTCCCGCTATGGTCCACTGGGTTTTCAACACCGGTGCAGACAGTACCGGCAATGATAGGTCAGGCATCGCTTCATCAACCGCAGGTTTTCCAAGTCGCAAACTCACTTCAACAGGTGAGTTGGGATCGCTTGTGGATGGCAATGGGATTAAGGTGAAGTCACCCGTTTCCCTAGCGGTAACAGGATTACCATCAACAGAGACTTCCCAAAGTCTTGCTGGCGCCTCAGGTAGTTTGATTCGCAATGGCCCCTGACCGCGCGACTTGACGTAATAGACCAGCGTCGTCACCTGCTCGCCATCTTGCGAAATGGTGGTATCTACTTCAGCAAACTCCACCACCTGCTCGATCATCACACCGGACTGAAACCACTGCACAGCGAGAGAAAGATCAAATGGTCGTTCCGTGTACTGCCAGACACCTAAAGTCGGCGCAGTGTCAGAGCTTAGAAGTTTGAACTCATTCGGTAGCTCAAGTGGATCGAGAGATAACAATCCATTGCTGACTTCTTTCACCTCCATCTCCACCTGCATGGGACTGACAATATGAATGAAGCCTCGTTCAGCTTGGACGCCGATCGGTTCAACAAGACCCGGGTTAAATCGCCCCGTTTCAGGATCCGGCTTCTCCTCGAACGTCACAAGCAACGTGTAGGGTCCCATCACCGGTTGGTGCAGAGTCACGGTAAGAATGTCGTCGGAACGCCGCGCATCCTGAACATCCTGACCATCAACGACTTCGTTCTTCAAATGAGCCGGCAAACGCAACGTCAGCTCAGAGACTGGTGCACCAGTGATGAAGTAGTTGATCAATGCGCTGCCGTAAATATTCTCTTCGGTTAGAGAATAAAGATGAAACACGTCGCTTTGCATACTTCGCTGCAATGCCTCAATTTGAATCACGACAGACCAATCGGACTCTCGCATTCGGAAAGCGTGCTGTAGATTCGCAGTCGGCTTTGGAAAATAACTCAGGGGCTTTTCAACTAACAGATTCGATGCCTCAACCGAGAGACGGTAGCCGGGCGTTCCCACAACCCCCAAATCTCCTCGAACAGAGTCTGCATCGGGATGCCCAATCTTGGGCAGATCCCAACTACCAGCAGTAGCAATTTCGCTCTTTTCGAGCTGTAGCTGAATCAACTGCCGCCCAATGACTTCCTTTCCAAAAAGCACCTTCAAGTCTTTTTGGTTCGCCTGTATTTCCGAACCGAGGACATAATCAGTCATCCCGGCACCAGTAACCGCTACGACCGAATAGTCTTCCGGTATAAGGAATCGCCACTCACGAATCGCGGCTTCACGAATGTCGAGTTCAATATCTGCGAGGATAACCTTTTCCGTTTCCCGCAATTCATATTGAATCAGTTCAGAGAGGTTCACCTCAGGCTGGACTCGATCTGCTCTAACGGAGTACCCGTAACTCGCGGATGGAAATCTGTAGACGAATACCTGCCTCGATTGGATCGGATTACCGGGAAACTGCTCCGGCGCAAGCTGCGTTAGTCCATTCAAGAGAACGGGTTCCAAGGTGACCGAACCAACATTACTCACACGCAGGTACCCAGAGTGTCGGATCGCGTCTTCGGGAACCAAAGACATGCCTTCGACCTCAAGTGGAAACGCTCCCAGAGCAGTTTGGGTGCGCACCATGAACTCGGCGGTACCCTTCATCGGCTTACCCAGCCTTACTGCCACTCGCCTCTTACCATCTTCGGCTTGAACATTCCAGGAAACGATATCCTGACCTTGCACGTCAAGGATCTCGCCTTCACCCATGATCTCAATATCAAATTCATTGAGTTCACCTTGAAGCACTTGATAGGTCAACAAGTGATTTTGCCTCAGCAGCCCGCTGCCTACCATCGCCTCAACCTTCGCAGTGGTCGCGAAGAAAAGCTTTCCCCCGCCACTCGCTCGCTCAACCTTCCAGTTCATCTTGATGCTACCGTCTGCGGGGAGATACCCACTCCACTGCCCCTCTTTCTCTCGAGGCACCATCAGCCCGTTACCACCTTCGAATCGCACCTCGGGAGCAAAACCCTTCAGCACAACAGGTACGACCGCACCGGTTGCAACACGCAGGTCGACTGCACGACGATCCTCAGCGACATGTTCCACCGACGCAATCAATTCCAGCTTCAAATGCGTCTTGCCCGGTTTGAGAAAAGTCGCGAGGTAACGATAACCCTCTCCATGACGAAGAAGCTGTAAACGGATGTCAGCTTGTTCAGGCAACTCAAGCAAGGCAACCTGACCGGAGACCATTTCAATCGTAGAGCCCACCGAGTTGACCAAAACGTCAGCTTCCCAAGTCAACGCAAGCGAACGTTGATCGTTAGCAATCTCTCCGCTTACCTTGGCATCTACGATTTCAACGGGTGCAGGAGCATTTGTCGCATTTGAGAGGCTAATTGAGAGCTTCCCACCTTCCCTTGTTTGAAAACTGGCCGAGCGTTCTGCCGAGGCAAGTCGCAAAAAACCGTCGATGGTTGGATACTGCGCCACAACGCTCTCGTCGATACGGAGAGTAACAAGGTTCTGGAAACCAATTGCACTGCCAGCCCCCAAGTGCGTCAGATCGACTGACGCGGGAAGTTCATACGGTTTTGAATCAATACGAACCGATGCCTCGAATGCTTTCTGTTCCGGGTCCACCTGCAGCTCCAAAAACCTCTGGTCCTGCACGGTTCTGACCGCATAGGAAAGAATTCCATCGCCCGAGACTGACCGAATTGATCCATCACCAAAGATCGACAACTGGATATTTTTCGGTTCACCCTGAACAACTGTGATCTTCAGGTTGACATCCTGCTGCATCCCATGAGCGGAAATGGAAACTTGCGTCACCGCATCAGCGTTAAAGAAAACGGGAACGGGTGGAGGTGGACTGGTTGGACCGATGACAATCACACCGCCGGCGTCAGAATTGACTTTGGTGGCTTCGTTCTGCCTATCGGATGATGGATCCTGTGCCAAAAGCAAAGGGGTCAGATAAGCCATGAGCACAACCCCCGCTAGGTTGCAACCAACTCGCCCCATTGACATCTTCACACGCGGCATCTCGCACTCACTCTTTACAGGAGCCATTCCAGAGAATCTCTTCAGCATGATTTTTTCCATTGCTTGAGCGATCGCGTCGCCGATCCGCTTTTTCTTCATCATTGTCTTATTCATCTTTTACACCCCGCCCAACTTTGTGAACGGAAATCGCTCTACACAACGCTTCTAACCTCGTGTTGCCGCCGTTGATGAGATAACCATGCCATCGCACCTACGGTAGCGGAGGCACCTCACCCATTTGCCAAGCTTGATCCAACATTTGCTTCAGGTCGTTGACTTGGGCCGCTTCCAATTTTTCGGAGGGCAACGTATTCATTACCTCCCTGAGGTAGCCAAGATCAATCGTCGAAGCACGTTCGTCACCCTTCAGTTTCATCGCGAATAGGCTGG
Source organism: Rubripirellula sp. (assembly GCA_022425745.1). GTDB lineage: Bacteria > Planctomycetota > Planctomycetia > Pirellulales > Pirellulaceae > Rubripirellula. Next base: position 1,900 of record JAKMEW010000192.1, on the reverse strand, counting down.
CAACACCAGCGAGCTTCATGGAGACGGTTGAGCGTTCAAGTCGCAACGTTGAAGCGTCGTATGTAATCGGCCAGCGTTCCTCAACCATGCGACCACTGCTGAGGTCTTGGAAGCGTATTGCGACCGTCCCAATATCTCCGACGCCATCCGGTTTCACCTGAACTTGATAGACTGCGACACCCGCCTCGGCGGCCGCCATTTCTGCGGCATCCACGGAGTCATTTCGGAAATCCTCTGTTTTCAATCGATGTTTTTCAAAACCCAGCAGCTTGTACATGCCGACTCGCTGCGAGTTGAACTCAACCTGCACTTTGACATTCTTGGCTGCGGGGCGCAGAGCTCCTGCGATCTGTTTTGCAAAACCATCCTCGACCGATTCTTGAGAATCGAGCAGGTAATAGCGTCCATCACCTTGGCGTGTCAGAGCTTCAAGGATCTCGTCGTTCAAACCGTCCGCGGCAACACCCGCCGCATCGAAAGCGATCCCTGAATCACGCATCGACAAAACCATTTGCTTTAACGAACTTGGATTAGCGTTACCCAGATTTACCGCCCCATCCGTGACCAAAATGATCCGGTTCTGCGCTCCCTCAGTAAACTGTTCGCGTGCTTTTTCGCCTGCCAAACGCAAAGCCTCTTCAAGGTTTGTGCCGCCCTCACTCGGAAGCTGCTCGATCAAGCTCAACACCTCTGCCGCCTGCAGGCCCGGAAGCCGATCAGCAATCAAACGCGGTTGACTGGAAAAAGAGATCAACGTCACCTGATCCTGCTGTTGCAGTTGTCCGGCAAGCACCTGGAAGACGCGTTGGACGGTTCGCCGCCGATCACTGCGTTCCATCGAGCCAGAGTGATCCAACAGAAACGTTAAACGCAGCGGCGTCGAACTGGAGCGTCCCGTGGCAGCAGTTCGCATCGCAATACGGACTAGGTTTCGCTGCAGAAGTGCCGGGTGAATTGTTTGTTCAATCTGACATGCGATTCGCTCCCGCTGCGTTGGCATCGGGTCACCATAATCGATCGCATTAACGAATTCCTCGATTCGAACTCGTGTCGCATCAGGCCACTGCCCTTTGGCAAACGCGTCTCTGGCTAACTTAAAGGACACATCGCTGACGTGAAGTGAGAAAGTAGAAAAAGGTTCCTGCTGAGCATTTAACTCCTTGAATACCTCTTCTATTTTTTCCTGACGAAACTGCCAGGTCACCGCATCATTGGGCTTCCCAAAGCGGGCATCCTTCGATTCTTTGCTGTCCGAGCGACCTTGGACTGTAGAACCCAAAGCGAATTCATCCGCTTCGAACTCCCTCTCGAACAAAGACTCTCCCTCCATGCCAAGTCGTTTTCCCTTGGACGTTTCGCGTTGAAGCTGTTCTCCGGTAACCGCCTGATCCTTCTTAGCTTTTGCAACCTCTCCCGGTCGACCTGACGCACCCCCAATTCCAGACGCTTTATCAGTCGCCCCGTTTGCGAAGTAGAGGTTAAGTGCGTCAATCGACACCGCTCCAGATTGCGGTAACTGTTTGTCCACGTTCGTAAAGAGATCGTCGAGATTTGCTCCATTTAACGACTCGACGATCCCGTCGGAGTCCTGATCGATCTGCCCTTGTTGTTGTGCTTGCTGTCCACGATTAGATGTTATTGGCGCATTTAAAGACTCACCACGCATTGGCGTTGTGGGCACTCCACCGCGAGCGACACCTGCTCGCCCAGCCACTCTTTGACGTGACTCATCACTCAAACTGCGACGTGTCTCTCTGCTCTGCTCGAGCGACTTTTCCAGCAACCCAAGCTTTGCCTCGTTGCCCGCTTGATCCTCGAGCTGCTGAGACGGAATCGAATAGCGTGGCGTCGCCGCAACACCGCTTGGTTGGCCTATTCCACCCATGCCACCGCCGAATCC
>JAKMEW010000157.1 GCA_022425745.1 Rubripirellula sp. | reverse complement strand
GTACTAGCTTGGCGGTACTCGCTTTTGGGGGTCGTCACTTCAGGGTCCTCGCTTCAGGGGCGGGACTTGGCTATTGACGCTAACTCGCGGCCATTTCTATACTTCTGACTTACGCAATTCAGTCCCCGACCTTGCACAGATGGCTCATGAGCAGCGAACGACGTCACCAGCTTGAACACAATGAACTCGCAGTTTGGCTCTTCAAGGTCAACAAATCGATTGAGCCTTATTCGAAGCAAATTGCGATTTTGGTGAGCGTGTCGATTGTCGCGTTGCTCGCATGGAGTTTTTTTAGCAGCGAAGAGGTTGCAAAACGCAGTGATGCGACGTTGCAACTGATTCAAGCCTCCGGTAGCGGCGATGCAGTCATGCTCGGTCAGGTCGCTGAAAGTTATCAGGGAACTGCTTCCGGAGACTGGGCTAAGCTCTACGAGGGACAGGCACTCGTGTCTCAGGGGATTCAGACCATTTTCACGGACCGAACCGGTGCCGAGGAACTGCTCCAGCAGGCAGAGGATGCTCTGCTCTCCGCTGTGAATTCCAGCACCGAGACCCTGCTTGTTTCTCGCGGTCACTACGGAATCGCTCAGGCTCGCGAAGCCCTCGGTGAAGTCGAAAAGGCGATTGAATCTTACAACCAAGTGATTCAAGTCAATGAATCGGAAGCGATGGTGAAGCGAGCCGAAGCACGAAAGGAGGCTTTGGAGCGTCCTGAGAGTCAAGCATTCTTGGCTTGGTTCAGCGAGCAAGATTTCTCACCACCCGACCCTTCCTTGCCTCCAACGCTACCCAGCGGAAACACTTTGCCAGAAATGCCAGAGATCGGTCTGCCGTCTCTTGATTTGGGTGTCGATGGAGAGACCACGACTCCCGAGGGTGGTTTAGAACTCCCGGAAATCGTTTCCGAGCCAGCAGAAGGCGCAGCAGGAACGGAAGAAGGTGCAGCAACGGAAGAAGGTGCAGCAACGGAAGAGGGTGCTGCGACCGATACTGCAGAGCTAGCGGGCGATTCCACAGCCGAGGCGACACCTGCACCGGCTGAAGCAGCTGACAACACAGAGTCAGCCGAATAATCTTACTTCGCACCAAAGACAATCAATGACCGCAAACGATGGATCTCTCGATGGGGAAGGTCCGCTGGTTGGTTCAGATCGGGATGACGAGATCTTGGAAGCATCCGATCTGGATGAAAGTGATGCGTTGGAGCTGCATGAATCTGTGGATGAGGTCTACCGCAATTTTGTGGTTCCTGAATCCGCTGGCAATATGCGGATCGATCTCTTTCTAACGCAATCCTGCGACGGATACAGCCGAACCCAGATTCGTAATGCCGTGCAGAATGATGGAGCTCAGGTCGATGGTCGAACGGTACGGCCAAGTTTCAAGCTGCAAAGCGGTCAGAAACTTCGTTTTAAGGTTCCTCCGTTACCGTCTGACGAAACCGTACCCGAGAATATCCCGCTGGATATCCTTTACGAGGATGATGGCTTGGTGGTCGTCAACAAACCAGCGGGAATGGTGGTGCATCCGGCACGTGGACATTGGTCTGGAACTCTCACGAGTGCTCTGGCCTTCCGGTTTCAGTCTCTTTCGGACGTCGGCGGTCCGACACGTCCTGGGATCGTGCATCGACTTGATCGCGATACCAGCGGAGTGATTGTGGTCGCCAAGACCAACGCCGTGCATATCCATCTTGGGCAGCAGTTCCATGACCGCGAGGTCAAGAAAGAGTACTTTGCGATCACCGCCGGTAAGCTGGATCGGGATCGAGATCTCATTGATGCTCCGATCGGTCGCCATCCTTACCAACGCGACAAAATGGCGATCCGCGAGGGTCACTCCAGCAGTCGCGAAGCTTCCACCTTCTATGAAGTGGTGGGACGGCACGGACGATTCACGCAGGTGATTGTTCGTCCAAAAACGGGGCGTACTCATCAGATACGTGTTCATCTTGCGCACATCGGTGCACCAATCATTTGTGACCGTTTGTACGCCGGTCACAGCGCGATTACCGGTTCAATGCTTGCTGGAAAATCGCGTCAAGATCAGGAAGCGAGCATTCTGACGCGTCAAGCTCTGCACGCACGCGCTCTGACGCTTGTGAATCCACAATCCGGGAAAGAGATGACCTTCGAAGCTCCAATTCCCGAGGACCTGCAACGTGTGATCGCCCACCTCAATGGTCAGGATTGAGGCGGCGGAGATCATGAAAAAAAGCCACCGCAAGAGGATTCGGTGGCTTCTTTGGAGCGGGTGTTTACCCGATGTAAAGAAATCAGTGAGGTGAGTCACCGTGTTTGCCGGATGACTCAGCTGACTTCTATTGGGTCGTGCAGAAACGAACCTCGGAAGCAATTCACTTGGAATGCGGCGAAGCTTTGACGAAACCAATCAGGTCTCGGAAGTCATCGGGTTTGAGAAGTTCGGCGAAGTTATTCGGCATTAGAGATTGCCCTGAGTCACGTCGCTGAACAATCAGGTCCGTGCTGATCTTGATCGGTTTTCCGGTGGGGTCAGCCAGAGTGATGAATTGATCGGTTTCGTTGGTGATCAAGCCGGATATGACCCGGCCGTCATCGAGTAGAAGGCTCGAGGTTCTGAAGGCGTGATCGACGTTTCGGTTTGGCGTGACGACGTCTTCAAGTAGTCTTTCAACCGTTCTGGTTACTGCGCCGTCGAGTTGAGGACCTACCACTTGGCCAACACCACCGAGCTGATGGCAGTTGGCACAGTGTTGGGTGAACAGATTCTTACCACGATCGGTGTCGACGTTGAGCAATCGGACGACCTGTTGCAACTGGGAAAGCTTTTCATCGAGCTGCTGGTCAGCATTGAGATCTTTAGTGATCGTTGCAACTCGAGATCGAAGGGAGTCGTTGAGACGCGGTTCAAGCATCTGCATGACTTCAGGTTTGGCCAGAACTGCGGGACTCAAATAGCCAAGCTCGCTGAAGCGTATCAGTGGCTCCACCGCCGCGCCGTTTGCGTTCCAAGAGCGAGCGAACTCGATTTGCTCGGTTTGCGTTAACTTCTGAAAAATGGCTCGAGCAACTGGATCGAAATCGGCCGGTCCAGAAATGAATTCAGGGGTAAGCATCGAGGTGGTGATTGCGGACGGCAAGGCGATTCCTGAAGCGAACTTAAGCAAAGTGGCTGCCTCGCGATGGTTGCCGAGTGTTGCCAAAGTCTGCGCGATGGAGAAACGCAGGTGGTCAGAAAGGGAAGTTGACTTGAGAAGATCGACGAGTTGGTCGGACGTTTCAACCAATGTGGTTTTCGTTATCAAGTCGAGTGAGCCTTGTAGCCACTGGGCATGTTTCGAGGTTTGCAACCAAATTGGTTCGAAGTCACCGACGCCGAGCCATGCATATGCGGTTGCCTGATCGCCATCAATCACTCGGAGTTGAACCTTTTCTCCATGGTGAGTTGAAAGGTCCCACTGGACATGCTTGGCAATATCACTGCGAGGCGGGAAAGCTTCTTTCAAAATGGATGAATCTGCGACTCGGATGAGCTGAACGCGGTTCTTGCCGTGGTCGGCTTCTTCTGGGAACCCATTGTGTCCGGCAAGCCAGAACTCGATCTTTGCAGGCGCTTCAAACGGATCGCTGACACGCTGACCCACAAACGTTTCACCTCGTCCGATACTGCTTGCAATCGTCAATTCGCCACCGCCACGACGTTGGCGAGTTTCAGCCGGCCAGATGCCAC
>JAKMEW010000130.1 GCA_022425745.1 Rubripirellula sp. | reverse complement strand
GTCTGTGCTGTTTGGTCGCTTTGAGTGACTTTGAATCGTCCTTCACTCTTTTGCCGCATGGACTTCGCAAGTTGCTGCTTGGTTTTTCCGAGTGTGGATAATCTCTCTTGTTTTTGAAGATCAGCTTCGCTCGCTTTTTGCTGCATCTTGCCTTGAGCGGTTAGCAGGTCCAAGCGAATGGCAACTCGACGAATGAAAATGTCCCCCAGCAGGACACAGGAGGCTACCAACACAAACCAAGGCCATGCATCTTGCATCCTGCGAGCTGGGGCAAGACCTGCTCGGAAGGGGTTCGCGTTGGGATTGCGTGCATTTGTAGACGTGTCCAACGCGGGAAAGACTTGGCCTGTTGTCCCGCCGGTCGGTGCTTGGCCAGCGAGGGCGTCGATCAACGAGAGATTCGATTTTCGGATACGATATTCTGAACTGTAAGGGACGGAGACCCCAGTGCTCAGGGGCGGATTTCCAATCCCAGGAATCACGTTGACAAAGTAACTTCCTGTTTGGGTTGCGGGAAATGAGCCAACGTAACGTCCAGGTGCTGATTGACGCAGTCGCAGAGGAACGGAGGTCAAATCTGGGGCGATCACGGTCGCTTGAACATCTAAGAAATTGAGATAGGCGTCATCATCAGAAAGCGCATTGACGACCACCTCTACCTCGCCGTCTCGCGTTGTCGATGAGATGCTGAACTGCCCGGTATCACCGGTGGGACGCATGAGCCACCGGACGATCTGGCTGTGAAGTTTCTGGTAGCCATCCCAGTTGGACCAACTAGCCGCCCATCGTGCGCCCGCATCCGTTGTGATCACGGCCGTGCGACCCAATCCGTAAGTCCAGGTGGCTGCAATTGTCGCATTTTCCGGAGATTCAGGTTTTGGGCTTTGGATCAAGACTTGCGCGAGCGGACTATCTTTGGTCTGCGTCAAGACAAATCCGGTGATCGGCGGGAGTACTTTGTCGATCCCCAGCATCGATTCGTGAGGAAAGATAATCTGTGGCACCGCGCCCCCATCAGGTTCGTAGACCAGTGGCCGTGAGACCCGTCTCGCTTCCCTTTGAAAGATTCGCGGGAGGGCTCGACCGTCAGCAACTGAGTAGTACTTACCGCCGGTTGCTTCGGCGATATCCTGAAGTCGCTTGCTTTCGGTCAGGCCGTGCGAAGCGACCGCAACGGTACTGATGCTGATTTTGTTATTGATGAAAGCTTGGATCGTCGATGCGTTAGGTGGGCTCGGGTCGCCATCGCTAATAATCACGCAATGCTTCACCGCTGCGGGGCATGCAGCTAGACCTGCGACGGCCATCTTCATTGCCGGTTCAAATTGTGGCATGTCGCCAGGGGTCATTTTCCCAATCCTCGCGAGCATCGCTTGTCGGTTTCCGCCGACCTCGAGCATCCCGAGGTTGCCATCGGTTCCACCCCACAGCCACGCATCACCTCTCATGGTCCAGTGAAGGACTCCGGCGTAATCGCTTGGGCCGAGTTGTTCAATTGCCGCTTTGGCGATCACCTTTTGCCAATAATTTCCTTGCGGCATTTCACTCGCGTGCATGATGAGAGCTAACGCACCGGTCGCTTTGACCTTGGAGTTTTTGATTTGAAAATCTACCGGCATCGCTTTTTCAAGTTTGGTACCGGTCCACCCCCCTGCACCGAAGGCTTCGGGGCCACCGATCATCAACAAGCCAGCTCCGAGTTGCTGGGTGTTGCTGACGAGCATGTCAATCTGCTCGTCCGAAAAAGAAGTGATGCTGCTGCTTTCTTCTCCCGATACCCGAGGGACTCCCGCAAGAATCACTGCATCATAGGCTTGTAGTTCAGCTAGCGAGCCAAAGAGTCTTTCGTTGGTTTCATTTACCACTTCAATGTTGGCGTCCCGCAATGATTGGATCAGCAGGTCGTAGTCACCAGCTCTCGATGCCTCCTGGATCAGTAATACGCGTCCACTTCCCTTCACGTAGGTGTAGGCAGTCGCGGCATTGTTCTTGCGAATCGCGTCGTCTTGAGATGTGTCCGGAATGAATTCGGCTTCATAAACGTAGGCTGCCGGTTGATCAATCTGGTGTTGGATCGGAACCACGTTCTTGCCAGGGTTGAGAACCAACGGTTCCTCCATCAGCAACGATTCTTCACCGCGGACACTCTGCTTGATTCGGATTTTTCCGGAAACTGGTTGGGGATTTTCGCGATCACTGTACTGGCTGAGGACGACTCTTGCCTCGAACGGTTGACCCTTGCGAAGATCACTGGGGAGATCAATCTTTTCAACCACCACTTCACTCGGGGTGTCGAGAACGATCGGCACGATGTCGATACCGATTCCCGACTGGGTTAGGCGTGTTGCGACCGCAGATGCTTGACCCATGTTCTCATTGCCATCGGTGATGATAACGATTCTTCGGGCTGTATCCTCCGGCATGGACGCTTGAGCGAGATTGAGCGCGGATTCAAGATTCGTGGCATCGACGGGAGTTTGGAGACTCTCGAGTTTTCCGATCTCAGGGATGTCGTCATCAAAGGGTGGAATTTCAATTGCTGCTTGTCTTCCAAAGACGATGATCCCCGCACGATCTTCCCGCTCACGATTTCGATGTTCACGTACCGAATCAATGACGTAATCGAGCATCAATTGCCGTTTGCTTGCGGGGATGCTTTCGGACTGATCCAGAATGTACATCACCGTCATCCGATCACTGGTCCATACCCATTGCACGCCAGCCAAAGCTAAAACAACCATCAACCACAGAATGGTGCGCAGGCTCATGGCTAGCCAACGACGCACAGGACCAAGGACTCGAAGTGGACCCGCACCCATCCACCAAATCAGTGGCAAGATCGCCAATAGCAGCAGATAGATTGGTTGTTCAAAGCCGAGCCGTAGTCCGAACATTTGCCTCGACCTGATTAGTTCATGTTAAGTTCGTTTTGATCCAGGCTCGGATCGACAGGTCTCTGGCCTGACATCGCCTGATACGGGTCCGTTTCCTCAGAGTCCTTGTACCGTCGGGCGACCCATACAATCGCCGCAAATCCAATGAGACCGAAACCAAAAACACTCAAACTGAGCGCCGCAGCGGGTAACCCAAGTGTGTCTTGATTTTCATTCGGTGCGACCACGATTCCAATCACGCTGACAAAGTTGTTGACAAAGTGACCAACCATTGCCGGCAAGAGTGATCCGCTTCGCCAAGTTGCCCATCCGAGAAACAGACCGAGCGGGAAGACTGCAAGTACATGGACCCAATCCATGTGGAAAGCTGCAAACAGGAACGAAGAGATTACGATCCCCCACCATGGGCGAAACGAACGGGTTAGTCGTTGCTGAATGTAGCCACGAAAAAGTAGTTCTTCGCAAAACGCTGGCGTCACGCCAATCATGAAAGCGAGTGGAAGGAAGAAGCCGCTGGTGCCATGGTTTCGAAAGATCTCGCTCATATTTCTGAGGCTGTCACTTTCTTCGACAAACTGGCTCAGAAACAGTCCTGAGATGATTCCCACAAGTGGCGATACCGCGCCAACGGCAAGCCAGCTCCAGATCGGCCAACGTCCGCGAACGAGACCGAGTCTTCGTGCGAATGGAATCGGAGAAAGAACTGCAGCTAGAAGACATGGGGCAACGAGTGCGAGCTGAGGAATCACAAGCGAAATGAATAGTCCGAGACGCGACCTCATCGTTTCCGCCAACGCCTGTTCCATCAATTGTGGGGTCTGAAGCATCTCGAGCGAAGCATTTTCCGAGACGATGACGACTGCTACAGCCGCCATCAAAACACTGGTCATCAAGAATGAGACCAGCGAAATCACCACCATCGCCACTGCTGACCACCATCGATTGGCTGAATCGCTTCCGTGTCTCGGAGCAATCGGTCCTGAACTCTGATCGCTCCATGTGTAAGAATCAGAGAATTCTTCGATCGCTCCGGAAGATGCGATCGCTCCCGAAGACTCGCCATCGGAATCAGTATTTGGTGTACCTGAAACGAGTTCTGCCGTAACCGGAGCATCACTGAGCGAATCATACTGAGCCGAGGTCAGGTTTTCCGCTGAATCGTCATGGCTAGGAGTCGAATCGGACTCTGCGCCATTGAATCGATCCGCCTCTTCTTGTTTGGGTCTGTCCGACATCAAGTCGCTTCACGTTATGAGAGATCGCAAAAAATTAAATGGCCATTCAGTTTAACTTGTGGTGAACTTAACGTGGGCTAAGTTAATCCGAGACTTTGAGGCAATCCGAACATCACATTGAGGTTCTGAATCGCTGCACCGCTGGCGCCTTTGGCCAGGTTGTCGATCGCACAGACGAGAACTTTCCGACGACCAGCGTTGCGTGCTGTCATCTGCACGTGGTTCGTACCCGACACAAATTTGGTTGCAGGCAGATGATCAACAGGATGAACGAATAGAGAATCCACATACTTAGCTCGCCAGCATTCCATGATGTCCGATACATCCGCTTTGGAGTGAACGTAAATGGTTGAGAGAATGCCTCGATCCATTGGAGTGAGGTGCGGAGTGAAGAGACTCTCAATCTCTGTGCCACTGATTCGATTCACTAGGTCATCGATTTCAGGTTGATGGCGATGGCTTCCAACTGCGTAAGCAGTAATCGACTCGTTGGTTTCACAGTAGAGCGTTGCAACCTTTGCGCTCCTGCCGGCACCACTAACGCCGCTCTTACTGTCGATAATGATGTCGTTGGCTTCGATTAGTCCAGACTCAACCAGCGGCGCGAGGGGTAAAATGGCAGACGTTGGATAGCATCCCGGATTCGCAACAATCTGCGATTCCCGGATCTGCTCGGCGAAAAATTCAGGCATCCCGTAAGCGACCGAGCCAATGCGTTCGGGCCATGGATGCTTGACTCCGTACCAACGCTCGTATATCTCAAGACTCGATAGCCGGAAGTCTGCACTGAAGTCGACGACTCGTGTGCCCCCTTCAACTAACTGTTTAACTGTCTCCGCCGAAGCTCCATGTGGCAAGCAACACATGACTACATCGCAATCACGGCAAATTTCTTGGATATCCAATTCGCTGATGGTGACATCCAAACGGCCTCTTAA
>JAKMEW010000119.1 GCA_022425745.1 Rubripirellula sp. | reverse complement strand
CCATTGCAGGGATCCCGCGAAGGATCTCATGAGTGATTAAGTGAAAGCCGCGTGATCGAGCTTTGAGCCGCAAAGTTTCTTGAATCCACATTTTGAGATTGATCGAAGGAGGCTGGAGAAAGTTTTTTAAAAAAAATTTGGGGCGTAATTCACCCGTTGTGAGCGGGGATTTGTGCGTTCTAGTCAGGTTTTCGCACTGCGGGGACCTTGTGCATTATTTCGTCATCCGGTAGCCGGCTAGGCTTGTATTTTCACGCGAAGTCGAAACAGTGTTGCTTATTCTCCCCTAGAGCGGTTCGATCAGTGTGATGATTGTCGTTCCTGGACGATGTGCTCGAGGTCGTTGCTCGCCGATTTTACTGATTAAGGTCGGTTTTTAGGGCTAGTTTCTGGCATTTGCGGCCGCTGCGGACTCTCGGATTTTTCTTGACTCCCTCTCAGGAACATCAATAATCCACCTCTAACTTACTTGGAGGGTTACGGAAAAACCTCCTCGCAAAGATCATTATCATGTGCCGGCAGGATTTGGCACATCACCTGTTGTGAAAGAATTGTTTGTATGAGTCAGTGCAGGAACGTATTCGAAGCTATCTTGCGATATGGTCACGACGAAGATTTCGTACCTAATGAGGACGGCAACTTCACTCCCACCGACGCACCTGCTGGAAGTGCGGATAAAATTGAAGTTTTGCGTCGTCGAGTCGAACTTGGCCAACCGCTATGGCACACCACCGACCGCGTTGATTACAGCGGTTTGACCGGTGCGATTCGTCCTCGGGAGTAGGACGACTGGGTCAGGGAGACCTGGCACTTGCCCCGCTTGATGCGGGGTTTTTTTTTGGCCTGATCTCACTGGCAACTTGATCTCACCGTGAACATGATCCGTTCCAGACTTCGATCCCCGGCGCATCTTCAGGGATCAGCCTAATCGCCCTTGCTCGCTCTGAGAGGGCCGAGAGTGCATCACGCCCGAGTTGGCCCAGGTCCGTTGTCCATTCATTCACGTAAAGCTTCACGTGTTCCATCAGGACTTCATCATCAAACTCTTGAGCGTATTTTCTCATCGATAACCTCGCCTCGCTGGGGTTTTGGTGAGCGTAGGCTAGGGAATCGCTGATCACCGCATTCGCCCTTGCGATGATTTCTGGTTTGAGTGTTCGGCTTACAAGAATACCTCCAAGTGGAAGCGGAGCGTCGGTTTCTTGTTCCCAACGCGTGCCAAGATCCTCAACGAGGTGAAGTGACTGGCGTTGCCAGGTGAAACGCCCCTCATGGATACAGACACCAAAGTCCGCTCGGTTTTGTTGGAGCTGAGGCATGATCTCTGAGAATACGGTGTGTTCGATGCGAGTGGTGTTGGGGTAGAAGAGCTTAAATAGCAAGTTTGCTGTGGTGTGCTCGCCCGGACAAAGCGTCAATTGTTCCAAGTCAGTGGGCCGATCATTGGCCTTGGAGGCGAGAAGGAGGGGGCCAACGCCGAAACCTAGAGCGGAACCGGTCGGCAAAACCATCGTGCGTTCTGTCAGAAGCAAAGCTGCGTGGAAACTTGCCTTGGCGACGTCCCAGGCATCATTAAAGAGACGCTGATTGAGTTGTTGGATGTCGAGCAATTCAACCTCGAAATCTAAACCCCGCCAATCCACCTTGCGATTGAGCAACGCATGAAATGCGAATGTGTCATTAGGGCAAGTTGAAATGCCAAGGCGGATTCTTATCGATTGCGTCATGCTTGGATGATTCGCTTGATTTACTTGGTTGCCAAGGATTGGACTCTTACTGGCCAAGGTTGATCACTTGGGACAGTAATTCAGCGACTGATTTCATCGCCGCTGGAATTTGCCATTGATTGTGATCTCGATTGCCAACGTGGTTCGAGATGCCTCGGATGATCGTGATAGGTGTTTTGTTAAGGTGGCACGCAACGGTGACACCAAATCCTTCCATGTCTTCCGCAGAAGCATCAGGATAGAGCTTGATTCGCTGTTCTGCCTCGTTTGCGTCAGCGGATGCGGAACAACTCGTTAAAAGTGTGCCCGCTGTCCGTTGCTCTGGCTCTCCGGCGTGCAATCCTCCTCGCCGAGCAAAGGGGATCGATAGGTTCAGGAGATCGCCGATGGGTTGATCCGGCAGATTCTCTCCGGCCACACCGGCTTCTGCAGTTGAAGTTTCAAGTGGCTGTTCATGCCGCGTCGCATCCTGCGTTTTCAAAATCCTTGTTCCAATCTCAAGCTGGTTCCATCCCATGTGTTCAGCCGATTGATAGGTCGCACCAGAACCAACACCGATACCATGGCAGCGGACGCGTTCAAAAAGATAGGCTAGACCGACCGTCAGGGAATGCGACAGATAGGATCCCGCAATGCCAACGAGGAAGACGTGGTGGTATCGTTGCATGCCGAGTAACTGTGAGGTTCTCGCTGCCGATGCAATCGGGCCGAAGCCGCAGAGTTCTATTTGGGACTCGCCCAAAGAATCGGGTAGGAACTTGATCAGCAGAGAGCGTTCATGAGGGGTCGGAACGAGTATCAGATTTGGCACGGTTTCGCTCTGACTTGTTGTGGCATGATCATTTCCCGATGGATCGACCATCATGTTTTAGCAAACCGCCAAGGGCCGGTCAGCCTCGCCCTGCTCAGAAGCCTCGCTGCAGGCCCGGGGTGATGTCGAGATCAAGTGATGCGAATTCACCTCTCGCAATTTTCTCAAGTGCCAACGCTCCCATGACCGCGTTGTCAGTGCACCACTCGGGAGGTGCGATGACGATTTGATAGTCGTTGGTGTTTGCTGACTTGGTGAGCATTTCGCGGAGGTACCGATTCGCGGCAACTCCACCTCCCACGATCAACCTTTTAACCTGATGGCGTTTCACGGCTCGTTCAGCTTTAGAAACCAAAACGTCGACCACCGCCGCTTCGAACGAGGCGCAAAGGTCCGCTTTGACCTGAGGGGAAAGGCTGACTTTAGAGAAATCTTGTTGTCCAGGACCTACGATCGCGTAACGAACAGCTGTCTTGAGTCCGCTAAAGCTAAAGTCGTCTTTCGGGTCATGAATTAACGAACGTGGGAAAGAATGAGCTTTTCGATTTCCTGTGGCGGCTAATTTTGATACTGCCGGGCCACCGGGGAAATCTAATTGCAGCATTGCTGCAACCTTATCGAACGCTTCGCCGGCCGCATCATCAATGGTTCCACCCAAATACTTAAGCTCCAGCGGGCCATGACAGAGGTAGAGGCTCGTGTGTCCGCCGCTGACAACTAATCCGATGCAGGGATAGACAGTGGACTCGGAGGAAAGTTGGCAGGCATAGAGGTGCGCGTGTAGATGGTTGACGGTAACCAGTGGCTTATTCCACGCGACAGATAATGTTTTCGCAGCAACCACACCCACCAGCAGCGATCCAGCGAGTCCCGGGCGATCTGCGACTGCGATTGCATCGAGATCGTTTGGCGTCACCGAAGCTCGACGAATTGCGGTGTCGATCACCGGCAGAATACGTTCCACATGAGCTCTGGCGGCGACCTCTGGAACCACTCCGCGGAATTGTTCATGCAGGGTTTCCTGCGTAGCGATTGCATCACCGAGCACCGAACCATTTGCGGCAATGACTGCCGCTGCGGTTTCGTCGCACGTCGATTCGATGGTCAGGATAGGCATGCCTATACGTTGCACTGATCCTGGTTTCTTGGCAAGCCGGTCACTGACGCCGAAATGCTTGTTTTTCGCTCTCCAGCCACTGAGTTAGAGATTGACTAAGAGCGTTGGCCTGAGCTTTTTGGATCAGTCTTCGGATCGACGCTTTTGTGAGCTTTTTCCGATCGCATGCACCTCAAAGCCAATCGATTCCATCGATTCTCGATCCAGCAGGTTTCGACCATCAAAGAGGAAGGCTGGTCGCAGCATTGAATCGTGGACGCGTTGGAAATCTAGCTCCTTGAATTCATCCCATTCAGTCAGAACGGCAACGGCATGAGCCTGATCAGAAGCCGCATAGCAGTCGTCGACAACTTCGATATTATTTTTAATCATCTGACGATCCACCTCACTGATTTGTCCATTGCTGTCGGTGCAGGCATAGGTCAATTCAGCACGGATCTGCTCCATCGGAACACGAGGATCATAGATGGTCAGTCTGGCGCGTTCGCGGAGTAGGTCACGGCAGATATAAATCGCCGCAGACTCGCGAGTGTCATTGGTGTCTTTTTTGAACGCAAATCCCCAGATACCAATCTTCTTATCTGAAACGGTGTTGAACATCGTCTTCACGATCCGTTCCGAGAACCGTTGCTTTTGATGATCATTCATGATCACCACCTGTTCCCAGTAAGCCGCAACTTCGGGTAGACCAAAGTGTTCACACAGGTAGACCAGGTTCAGAATGTCTTTCTGAAAACAGCTGCCACCGAACCCGATCGACGATTTCAGGAACTTAGGCCCAATCCTCGAGTCGGTGCCAATCGCTCGAGCGACTTCGTCGACATCGGCGCCGGTGGCTTCGCACAGAGCCGAAATCGCATTGATGGATGAAACACGCTGAGCCAAGAAAGCATTTGCCGTTAACTTAGAAAGTTCACTGCTCCAAAGATTGGTTGTAAGAATGCGATCTCTCGGAATCCACTTGGCATACACATCACACAACGCGTCAATCGCTTGCTGAGATTCACCGCCGATCAAGACACGATCAGGATCCAATAGATCATCGACGGCGGTGCCTTCGGCGAGAAATTCTGGATTACTCAGGACATCAAAAGTTAGGTTGGTCGCTTCACTGCTGAGGATGCGTTTGACGGCTTGAGCGGTTCGAACAGGAAGCGTTGATTTTTCCACCACGATCTTGTGACCGGATGAGCATCGAGCGATTTGGCGGGCACACTTCTCCACAAATTCCAGATTCGCTGCCCGTCCTGCCCCAATTCCGTAGGTTTTGGTGGGGGTGTTTACCGAGATGAAGACCATGTCAGCTTCTTCAATCGCTGCATCAACCTGAGTCGAGAAAGTCAGGTTCCTACCTCGAGCCTCCATGACAACTTCATGAAGTCCCGGTTCATAAATGGGAAGTTGATCCGAGTTCCACGCATCAATTCTGGCCTGGTTCAAGTCGACCACATGAACGGGGATCTCGGGGCATTGTTTCGCGATCATCGCCATCGTAGGACCGCCTACATACCCGGCTCCAATGCAGCAGATTTTCATGCGACGCTCAGTCAATTTTTTTCGTAAGGCTTGGTTTGATCCATCTCAGTGTGCTTCTCGTCCTTTTTCAAAGGCGTAAAGCAGGGACTGGAGGTGTGACGACACGCATGAGAAAGTGTAAACGGCCGTTATTCCCCATGCGGGGGTCTGAGAGGCAAACAGTTGGAATTTGAAACGTCAGCCCCTACTTAATCGTCGCAATCGTCAAATTAGGTAAGGTTTTCGCGGAGGCATTGGTGACAGAAACATTTTGGAACTGACCCACTACTAACGTTTTTACAGTTTGGTTTAACCGTGGTCCTACGTCGTAGCGGGTGACCGAGATTCAGTTGAAGCCGAAGATTTGAAAGGTGGCAAGATGCATTAAGAAATGATCCCATAGGAAATGAGCGAAGGGCTCAAATTGATGAAAGAGCTTGCCTGCTTTTGATTTATCATGTCGGTCGATACGCTATGTCGTTCCAAAGAGTGATGTTTGCTTCGAAATATTGAGTAGGTGATATGAGTGATTCGATTTGTCGTTGGGGATTTCTGAGTACAGCAGGGATTGGCCGTAAGAATTGGAAAGGGATCCATCTAAGCGGTAATGGCCGGGTCTCGGCGGTTGCGAGTCGATCAGTCGATAAAGCTCAATCCTTCATCGACGAGTGTTCCATCGAGGTTCCTCAACGCGGAGATGTCGCGGCGGTCGGTTCCTACGAGGAGTTGCTCAGTCGAGATGACGTCGATGCGGTTTATGTGCCGCTGCCGACCGGTATTCGTAAGCATTGGGTCGTAGCGGCAGCGAAAGCCGGCAAGCATGTCCTCTGCGAGAAGCCAGCTGCGGTGAACGAAGAAGAAGTTCAGGAAATGGTTGACGCGTGCGCTCAAGCGGGCGTGCAATTCATGGACGGAGTGATGTTCGATCACAGTCAGCGTTTGGCTAAAGTCCGAGAGATCCTTGGGGCGGGCGAGGTGGTAGGTAAGACGCGACGAATTTCCACTCACTTCTCGTTCTCAGGTGATGACTCCTTTCAGCAAAGTAACATTCGAACGGACGCAATCCTGGAGCCTCACGGATGCCTTGGCGACCTCGGTTGGTATTGCATCCGATTCACGCTCTGGGCTGCCGGACTCGAGATGCCAACTAAGCTCTCAGCACGAACATTAACTTGGCTCGCGGGCACAGAATCAGAAGGTGAGGTGCCGGGTGAGTTTTCTGCTGAATTACATTTCCCTAATGATGTGACCGCATCATTCTATTGCTCTTTTCTGACGGTTAATCAGCAGACCGCAATGGTTTCAGGAGACCGAGGCTATCTTTCAGTAGACGATTTCGTCTTGCCTTTCTATGACGCTGAAGCGAGCTGGAATCAGCATCACCATGTTCTTGACATTGATAATTGTCGTTGGAACTTCCGTAGGCATAGTGATCGCAACGCGGTCGCCGAGTATCCATCTGGCGAACGAAATGCGGCAGAGGTGAATATGGTGAGACGGTTTGCTGACTGCGTGCTCAGCGGCAAAATTGATCCATTTTACCCCGACCTGACCTTGAAAACACAGCGAATCATCGACGCGTGTCGGCGCAGCGATGCCGAGGGTGGAGCACTGATAGAAGTGTAGGCGTCCTGCCCTGCTGGAGGTGTCCGGTCCTATGTCCCGTAGTGCGTCTTCGAGATACGCCGATTTCATCAAGGCTTCCGTTTCAGGAAATGGCCTAGCTCCGTGATATAAAGATCGTCAGCTAGGAAGAGTCACTACTATTTTAGTTTTTTTGACCGGATGATCCATTTGGTCGCTTGCCGTCTCGCTCTAGCCATCGATACGCTAAAGTATTGGTTGATGTTGGATGAGTTTTATTTTGTTCTGAAAGAGCATCCGAGAGCGCAATCATCACCCCAAAAGCAGGTCCCATTGCTGCTCGTTGGTTTTGCCGGCGAGCGAGCCAACCTTATCTGATGGTGATCCATCTGTACCTGCAACGGACCGTGAACAGGAAAGAGAGTCAGCGTGGTTGTGTTGGCATTCCATCAGTGGGTGGGCAACTCAGTATTCCACACCAGTGACTCGGTGATTGCGAACTGCTAATTGCATGGAAGTAATTAAGTGATGTGCGATTTCGCATTTAATCATTGAGTTACATTTGCCGTCTCTAAAGCAGCCAGTGGCGTCATCTCCATCAAGT
>JAKMEW010000115.1 GCA_022425745.1 Rubripirellula sp. | reverse complement strand
CTTCGAACTGATGCGGAAAACCATCAAAGATGCTACCAACCCAGTACAGTTGAATTAGCCCACCATCGCCTGACTGAGTAAGAGAACGGCCATTGAACGAAGCTGAAGATCCTAAATTGCAACCTGCCGAGGCCCTTCCAGAAGGGACATTGATTCGACAAGCGTTGCCTAATGACGCCGAAGCAATTCATGCATTAATGCGTCCTTTCGTGATGCAGAGATTATTGCTTTCACGCACCCAAGCGGAAATCATCGAATTAACACGGCATGGATTCGTTGCCATCTCGCGAAACTCAAAAAACCTTGAAGAAGTGGTTGGTTTCTCAGCGATCGAAATCTACAGCACCAAGCTTGCTGAACTGCAATGCTTAGCTGTTCACACGCACTTGCAAGGAAGCGGAGTCGGTCGATCGTTAGTGCACCATTGCGTACAGCGAGCGCGAGACCTCAACGTGATGGAGATTCTAGCTATCAGCTCCTCAGAGGTTTTTTTAAAGAACTGTGGGTTTGATTATGCCCTACCTGATCAAAAGAAAGCTCTTTTTTGCCAATTGAGACCGCGGCTCCACGACTAGGTCACGAGTCGACTCCATCTACTTCCTGTGGTGCTGACGTTACCTGATCACGGCTAGCACCCTCCTGAGTGACCACCTTGTGCTTATTTTGCTTCGATGCCATTGATTCCTGAACCTCCTCCGGCTCCGTCGACACTCCGAGATCTTCAAGCAATGGCCTTGAACTAACCGTTTTCTTGATATCTCGAAGCCAAAATGAAATCAGTAGAGTCATCCCGAACCAGCCTAGAATCACCCATGGCAATCCGCCCTCGGAAGGCCATAACCACGTGCCTTGTTTGGTTCCTGCAATCGGTAATGGTGCGTGCAATGATCGCCAGAATAAGATTTGAATAGCTAATGCAACCGGAATCGCCAGGGCGAAACATCCCAACGCGTCTTTTTTCCAATCGAACTTTGGTTGCAAAATCGCGGCGAGCACTGAAGCAATAAGAACGATCGCAGGCAGTGCATGCCAACCGACAACCAAACTTGGTATTGCCAAGATCACAATCAAATCAACGAGTCTTTCCGAAGACTTTCCGAGTGGATCTAACTTCAAATCTGCATTGGGACAAAACGCGGGAACAAGAATCCGTGCCATCACGGTTGCCGCAACAAAAGATGTCAAAACTCTCATCACTGCATCGAGATACCGACCTTCCGATGACCAATCAGATGCCACAGCAACCTGCCACGGTAGCACCATCAAGTTTGGCTCTGTAAGGATGGGAAGAACGGCAATGACTAAAGATAGCTTAATTAGACGTTTAGGGAGGCCATGTCCATCAAGCCGAATTAAACCGCAGGCCCAAGAAAATGCCAAAGCCACAATGTGGTAGAGCATTAACACAACAGACTGTGTCTCGATGATCGGCATTGCGAATGGCGAGACGTGATGCCGAACAAATTGTCTCGGCAAGTTGATTCGATAAATCTCGGCAAATGCGACGAGAGCCAAAGAAAGCCCGACAGCCAATTCGACAGTCGGATACCGAACGGAGATGGGTAAACGGCAACAATAACACCGACCACCAAGAGACAACCAACCAAGAATCGGAACGTTATCCCTTGCTCGCAACTTTGCTCGGCACCGTGGACAATGGGAGCGACCATTGACGCTCTGCCGCCGCGGCATTCGCCATGCAACGACATTCAAAAAACTACCGACAGAGGCCCCGATCCATAGACACCAAGTGAAGATCAAAACATCAATGATTCTAGAGCCGTACAGGTCCTGTGGACTCAACGTCGAACTTCCTTGTGCCTGCCAGATGGGAAGCAGAAGGATGTACGACAAACATCCAACAGAGGTTGCAAAGAGAGTGAGCCAAAGAGGCTTTCGATTAATTCTTCTTCTTCGGGACAAGTTGCTCTCGTAGGCTATTCAATCATCTAGTGCAAGCCAACCATAAAAGTCATTTCGATCATTCAATGCCTAACCAGCTTGAAACCGAAATCGCACTTTTAAAAGTAGCCATCATTCATCAGGAGTTGAGACGGTATGATTATGGTGCAATTTCAAGCAGCAACAAAGCTCTTTACTAAGTGTCGAACAAATGAAGCATCAGCCTAAAATCGACGCATTGAGAATTAGTCAATTATTGTCTCTAAAGCACTCGCCTGAGTAAAAGTATAGTTAGCTTGGACCAATCTTAAGAGCTTAGAATCGTTAGATTCCCCACAATTGGAACGGACAATTCTCTAAATCGCTTGATGACGTAATGCGTGCTCAATAAAGTCCAGCAATTTGCGGCGACAAGAGTGATTCCTTCTGCCTAGCATGGTATGTTTAGTTGGTGCCCGTTGAGCAGAGCGGAGTCGCGAATGTCCTGCTACACCCCTGCTGCGTTGCTTTTCTCCCATTTCATCAAGTCTCGATGCCAGAACCGACACACATCCTGGTAGTGGATGACAGTCCCACTCAAGTCCGCCAAATTCAGATGGTTCTGGAGAACGATGGACTTGTCGTACGGACCGCTGGTGATGGTCTCGAAGCGATGCAATGCATTGAGTCGGAGCAACCGCTGTTGGTAGTAACGGACCTTCAGATGCCAAACATGAATGGCCTAGAACTTGTTGCTGCAGTCAAAAACCATGCAGCCTCTTTACCTGTCATTCTGACCACAAGCCAAGGTAGCGAATCCATTGCGGCTCAGGCACTGCAAGAAGGTGCATCGAGCTATGTTCCCAAACGTGACCTTGCCACTGCTCTGGTGCCAGTTGTGAGACAAGTGCTCTCGGTCAACCAGGCTGCCCAGTCGGTTCAGGAAGTGGCTCAATTTGCCGTTGAAAGTTCGATTTCACTTTTGCTTGAGAATGACGAACAGTTAGTTCCGAAGGTGATTTCGCGTCTTGAACTGCCAATGGTCGAACTGGGGCTATTCGATGAAGGAGAGAGGATGCAAATAGCGATGGCTCTAGATGAGGCGTTACTCAACGCAATGGTTCACGGAAATCTTGAGGTTTCTTCAGAACTAAGGCAGATTGAAGATGGCAAGCCCTACATTGACCTGATTGCAAAACGGAAACAGGCTGTTCCATACAAGGATCGTCGCGTCACAGTTCAACTCAACGCATCCCCTTCATCGGTCACAATTGTGATCCGTGATGAAGGACCTGGGTTTGACCTTTCATCACTCCGAGATCCCACGGACCCTGAAAATCTGGAAAGAGCTGGAGGGCGTGGCTTGCTTCTAATCAATGCCTTCATGGATGAAGTTCGGCACAATGAAAAAGGTAATGAGATTACCATGATCAAGAAAAAAGCAGCACCGGAATCAGAATAGAGCCCACGAAGCCTGTCGCTATCATTTCACTAGCAGACGGAATCTACTTATCCCGTCGACCCTCGCATCTCTTTTCCTACAGCTACAGTTTAGTGCGAGTGGATGGAGCAGTGCTTTATTAACACTGCCGCAGAATGCACTCTCATTAGGGAAACCAGCGAGCGACGACCCAAAATCATTTACCGCGAAAAAGCACAACTAAATCCATGCACGCGATCGATCCGACACGTGTGACGCAGGCCAACGATCAGCCTGTGAATCAACAAGGTGAGTATATCCTTTACTGGATGACGGCATTCAGGAGGACGAAATGGAATTTTGCTCTCCAGCATGCAGTCAATCTCGCGATGCAAATGCAAAAGCCGCTCGTCATCATTGAAGCTCTCCGAGTCAACTATCGATGGGCCAGTGATCGCTTTCATCGTTTTATTATTGAAGGTATGCAGAGCAATCAGCAGTGTTTCGCGAAACACTGCGTCACCTATCTTCCGTACGTCGAGCCAGAAACTTCTGCATCGCGAGGTCTTCTTGAGAAGCTAGGAAATCATTCCTGTTGTGTTGTCACTGATGACTATCCTTGCTTTTTTTTACCGGCGTTGATTCGCCGCGTTAAGAAGCAACTGACAACGAGACTTGAGCTCGTCGACAGCAACGGACTCATCCCGATCCGACTTGCGGACAAAACTTTCACCGTTGCACACAGTTATCGTCGCTGGATGCAAAAAAACATCGAGCAACATCTCCATCAAGGTCCACTCCCAGACCCTCTACAGGGAATCTCCCTACCTCAACTCGACAATGAAAAATTGATCAACCACCTTAAAGCTTGGCCATTGGCTAACCTTGATCATTTACTTGAACCTAACGGCCTTGGTTCACTTCCCGTCGATCACTCTGTCCCTGCATTGGAAAACATGCGAGGTGGGGAAACAGAAGCCTCAGATCGACTAGAGACTTTCTTGCAAGATCGATTTGAACTCTACGACACCGATCGGAATCACCCTGACTTTGAAGCCACAAGTCGCCTCAGTCCTTTCCTGCATTTCGGTCACTTGTCATCCCATCAATTTGTGCAAAGAATCTTTCAACAGGAAAAATGGAGCCCCTCTCGATTGGGCATCCCGAATGGCAAAAACCACGGATTTTGGAATCTGAGCACTTCAGCCGAAGGGCTGATGGACCAAATAGTCACTTGGCGTGAACTTGGATTTAATTTTGCGGCTAGGCATCCGCGAGAGATTGATCGTTATGAATCGCTTCCGAGCTGGGCGAAAACAAGTCTTGAGACACACGCAAAGGACCAGCGTCCCCACCTCTACACACTTCAAGACTTTGAAAATGCGGAGACACATGACGAGGTCTGGAATGCTGCTCAGCGAGAACTCGTCCAAACTGGAATGCTGCATAACTACATGCGAATGCTTTGGGGCAAACAAATTCTTCACTGGTCGCCTTCACCCAAAGAGGCTCTGAAAACCCTCATCCATTTGAATAACAAATACGCCTTGGATGGCCGCGACCCAAACTCCTACAGCGGCATCTTCTGGGTGCTGGGGCGCTACGACCGTGCGTGGGGGCCAAAGCGTCCCGTTTTTGGCAGCGTGCGATACATGACGAGTGAGTCTGCGAAGCGAAAACTCAAGATGAAGAAATACCTACAGCGTTACGCCGACAACACAACACCCCTCTTTTGAGCCACGGGTGATTGCTATTTGAAGAACTCGATGTAGCTCGATAGTCCAAGCCACCGACTTTTCGGGTTGAATATAGCCACAAAACCCTGATTTCCATGGAATCATGACGAAAGGCCTTGCCGAGCAGCCACGTCCTCGATAGATTCCCTGATTCCTCTGAGTCGGACGTGAGTAGAGTTCCGACCGCAAGAATTCCGATCCCGCATTATCTAAGTCAATCCCGTGGTGGCACAACCTACCTACAGCGCTAAGCCAGGCGAAATCGAAAAACAATGGCATATTGTAGACGCAACAGACGAGGTTCTCGGTCGTCTTGCAAGCGATATCGCTGTCGTTTTGATGGGCAAACACCGTCCAGAGTACACTCCGCACGTTGATTGCGGTGACTTTGTGGTGGTCGTGAACGCCGAACAGATCGCGATGACCGGCAAGAAGATGGAAGATCGCCATTACACATGGTACACCGGATATCCTGGGCTTCGATTGGAGAGCTATGGGGATCGGCGAGATCGTAAGCCTGAAGACTTGATCTACCACGCGGTCAGAAGAATGCTTCCAAAAAATAAACTGGCTTACCAGATGATCAAGAAGCTGAAAATTTACGCAGGTTCAGAGCATCCTCACACGGCTCAACAGCCTCAGCCTCTTTCTCGCAAGAGCAAGAAAGTCGTTCGCTAGGCTTCACAGAAAGAATCTCCTATACCCCCTCAACTCACTAGAAACAGAATCTAATGGTCGCTGTCAAAAAGGACAAAATTAACGGAGACGCACTCGGTACAGGTCGTCGCAAAAGTAGTGTCGCTCGAGTACGTGTTCGTGCTGGAAGCGGCAAAATTACCGTTAATAGCAAACCGCTAGAAGAGTACTTCGTCAATGAGCAACACCAAAGTGCCGTCACAAGCACATTAGTTGCAGTTGAGCACTCGGATTCGGTGGATGTTCTGGTGCGAGTCAATGGTGGCGGGATGACTGGCCAGAGCGGTGCGGTTCGCATGGGTCTCGCTAGAGCACTGGTCAGTTACAACGAATCGCTGCACGAATCTTTACGAGATGGTGGATTCCTGACACGAGATTCGCGAATGAAAGAGCGAAAGAAACCAGGTCTCCGTGGTGCAAGGCGAGGCGTTCAGTTCAGCAAGCGTTAAACGCATGTCTGTTCGCGTTCCCATTTGGGACTGGGGAGCGATCTCCAACGCCCTCCGTGTTTACCAGTTTTATTCTGGCCCAGGCAGCACTTATCAACCACGAAGGGTTCGGATACGAAACTGCTAACAATTTCTCGGTTACTCTCAGAGTAGCCTTTGAGGCATAAAAGTGAATCGCCTATTCCTCCGCTATATAGGCCCACTAGCTGGTAGGAAACGACGGATTCGCTAGCAGTATTAACACTCCGTCGTTTAGAGGAATTTGTTTTGGGTACCAAAGAAGAGGCGTTTGAGGTCGAGGGGACCGTCACCCAAGCTTTGGCAAACACTCGCTTTCGAGTTCAGCTCGAAACTGGCACGGAAGTAATGGCCCATGTAGCTGGTCGAATGAGAAAGCACTTCATTCGCATTGTTCCTGGGGACAAGGTACGAGTCGAACTGTCACCGTACGATCTCACAAAGGGTCGAATCGTCTACCGAGAGCGGTAAGACTAGACTTATCTGTGTTGTTGCGCCATTTGAAGCGGATAAAATCACTTCAAGACAATTATTCGCGGCTGAATGACACGCTAGACTGGATATAACTAAAGCTGACAATAGGTCGGCTATTGGAATTCTGGTTGGCCACTAGGTTCAATGACGAGCATCGTCGATTACCTAACAGCTATCATTCTGTAAGTTACGTAAAAGGCAATTCAATTTGCGCCCTCGCATGGCAGTTCAACCATCACGTAGTTGATGGCTTATCAGCCTGAAGGTTCCTGCGGATCGTACCACCACTGCAATCTCGCAAATTGAACTTGATAATCGTGTTTTCTAGTCCGGTACTAGGGAACGACTAACATAGGCAATTCCGTCCACGAGCTTCCTAACCCTCTAGGGACCTTTACTGATGAACATCATCGAACGTTTCCATTCCGGCTTATTATGTATCATTGTATTGGCAATCAGCATAGCGCCGTTTCAATCACTATCGATCAGTGCGCAGAGTACAGACTCCAACACCACTGAGCCTGTGGTTGTGGTCACACTCGGCAGCGTTAACAAACTGATGCAGGATGTGAATTACGTCTCTGGACTCGTCGGCCAGCCGCAAGCTGGTGGCCTTTTTGCCATGATGGCTGGTACCTTTACTCAAGGTATTGATACCACTCAGCCTATCGCTATTATCGTCCCCCTAGTGGAAGGCATGCCCCAGCCGTTAGCTTTGGTTCCTACTCCGGATGTAAAAACCGTTCTGCAAAGGCTAGAAGCTCAAACTGGGCCCGTGGACGAACTTAAAGATGGGACGCTCGTGATTGCAGTGGGTGTCAACACGATCTACATCCGGCAGCAGGGAGACTGGGCAATCATCGCCCCAGATCGTGACGTGTTGAATTTGGCACCAACTGACCCAACAACCGTCTTCGGCGAGACTGAAGATCAATACGATCTTTCCGTAAAACTAAAAATGCAGCAGGTTCCTGCTCCGATTCGCGGGATGATTACCGCACAAATGCGTCAAGGTTTCGAACAAGCTATGGCACAGCAAGGGAACGCGGATGCCGAAGCAGCACGCGAAATGGCAGAATCTAGCCTCACTCAAATTGAACAACTCATTACCGACACCGATGAGCTGGAATTCGGTTTCAATGTCGACCAATCAGAAAAGCTTGTCAGCTTCGTGACAAGATTCACCGCCGTTGAAGGAACTCGCTTGGGTGAAATTCTATCCTCGCAGAAGCCAGTTCCATCTCAATTCTCATCGGTAATTCGTCCAGACGCAGCTGCCTTTTATCATGCGTCATCGGCTATCGGACCTGGAGCCATCGATCAAGCGAAAACCAGTCTGGCTACTGCCAAGTCATCGGTAGTAAGTTTGCTGCAAACTCAAGGTGACCTACCACCAAATATCCAGGCTGAGGTAATCGCTTACGTCAATCGCATTATCGACCTAGCTGAGGCATCCATAAGTGAGGGTAAATCAGATGTAGGCGCAGTGGTTCTTGCCGGTGAAAATAAACTCTCATTTGCGTTAGGCGCCTTCGTGGCAGACGGAAACGAGCTCGCTACGATTGCCAAAGAGATTGGTGGTAAGGTTGAGTCGTTGCCCGATGCTCCTCGATTTTCCTTTGATCTAGAAACCTATAAAGATGTGACGTTGCACCTTGTTGAGATGGATGTACCCGCATACGAAGAGGAGGCACGAGCGATACTTGGTGACACTTTCCAGATTCATATCGGCACCGCCGAAAAGTCCGTTTATCTCGCGATGGGAAAAGACAGTCAAAAGTTAATGGCTGATATGATCGATGCCGCCAACTCAGATTCGAGCTCGAATCGCCCCGTTGGGCAATTGCAACTGACATTGTTACCGATGCTCCAATTCGCGCAATCTATCACTTCCGAAGACGTCGTGATGGCAATGATTGATTCGCTATCGAGATCCTCAGACTCGGGTCGAATCATGATCATTCAAGAAAGTATTCCGAATGGACAAGAAGCGAGATTGAGCATCGGGGAAGGCCTCCTGCAAGCGGTTGGGGCTGCCATAAGACAGGGGAATCTTGAGGCACAACGCAACGCAATCCAAAACGGACAATTCTAGAGGCCTGATGTTGGATCAATCCTCATGACCCACTGAGCCACCGAGAATTAACTCGGTGGCTCTTTGTTTTTCATGCTTTCCGCTAACGGTAAATCAACGACGGGGCAGCTGCATCGTGCGAGAGTCTCACTCATTCAAGGCCTTGTGGCTGATGATCGCATCGGCTCTTTTGCTCTGCGGCTATGCATCTAAATCATTGCTATTCCCTCGCCTCCCAGCGCTGATCAAGTTAGAGCAGGACAAGCCCTCGATTAATGCCTCAGAAGGTCATCAAGATTTCACGATGCAAGATCTCCTGAATCTCGCAGAATCAAGCCTTCATCATCTGAGTCAACAACTCGTGGACTATACGGCTCGGTTTGAAAAAATAGAATCTGATACAAACCATCAGCAGATGGATAAAACTGTGATACGTCTGAAAACGCAAACACGTTTTCGAAGTCCTACGCTCGATGCGCCTCGACGTATCTACATGAACTTTAGCGAGCCAAGCTCAATACGAGGTCGAGAAGTCATTTGGAGGCAAGATCTCTACGATGGCAAAATGGCAGTACATGAGCCAGGCTTCTTACTCAGTCTGAAAACCATTTGGCTCGACCCGAATGGCTTTCTTGCTATGCAAGGTCAGAAACATCCAATTAGCGAAATTGGAATCGTGAAGCTAACCGAACAGCTTCTGGAAAAAGGTAAGCAGGATTTGGGAAACCCTAACCTGACGATTCATCTGCAGATCGACCACATTTACGATGACCGTGCAACTCACTTGATCACCATCACAAAGAATCCAACGGTACACATCGAAGGTGACTACCAAAAAGCTGAGGTCGTCTTCGATCCCGAGCGAAATGTAGTCCTAGCCTTCCGCAGTTACGCCGCTCCGGAATTACCATCGGATCCGCCACAACTGATTGAGTCTTATTCATATCATGACCTGCAAATGAATGTAGGACTAACGGAATCTGATTTTGATGTCACCAACGCAGAATATGGTTTTCCGTGATCGACTCCATCACTCGCTAAGCGTAATGCTGTCCGCGAGAAAACAAAAAATGGTATGTTTTAATTGAATGAAGCGAAGCCATTTTCCCCCACCACTTGATGACAACAGAGAATCTCTATCATGAAAACGATCGGCCACATGATTGCTGCGTCCGCGAAGCTTGGTTTGAACTATGCGGATCGGCTGCTCAATGGAATCTCACCGGAAACCTTCGGCTCGTTTGCTCGATGTGCTGAAACCTCGATCGAATCAAATCATCCTGCGTTTATTTTCGGTCATCTCAGCCTTTATGCGCCGCGAATTGTGACCGAACTTGGTGGTGACGACAGCGAGTTTCGGCCATCGGAAAAGGCGATTGCTTTATTTTCAAAAGATGCCAAATGTCTCGATGATCCATCCTGCACGATTTACCCAGCGATGAGTGATATCGTCTCCCAATTTCGCGCTGGATATGAAGCAGCAATCCATCATTTGGAATCCGCCGATGATTCACAATTCACCAACCAAAATCCTAATGAAGCGATGAGCAAACTTTTCCCAACGCTCGGCTCAATGCACGCATTTTACGTCGGCGGACATTTTATGCTGCACATGGGACAACTTAGCGCATGGCGAAGAGCGAATGGACTAGGAGCGGCTTGAGAGAGTCCCCGCCACTAGTGCCATCACCAAGTCAAACTGACGAGCTCGAACGCACAGTCAATCACCGAGCGATTGCTAGATCACGTTATGAAAAGATTTTTTTTCTCCCCGCTGTTTACCATCATCACCGTGATCCTACTTTGGCACTCAGGAAGCAGTGTATTTGCGGAAAGTGATCGTCCAAACATACTCTTCATCATGTCGGACGACCACACGTCACAAGCTGTGGGCGCGTATGCGACGTTACTCAAGGATCTTGATCCAACACCAACTATCGATCGATTAGCTTCAGAGGGAATCTGCTTTGACAATGCATTCTGCACCAATGGCATTTGCACGCCTTCGCGAGCATGCATCATCACTGGACAGTACAACCACAACAATGGTGTTTTTGATCTAGGGGGTAGGATTGAGAAAGTAAACCAAACGCTACCAATTCTCATTCGAGGCGTTGGCTACCAGACAGCCATGATTGGAAAGTGGCATCTAAAAGCTGAACCCAATTTCGACTATTACAAGGTTCTACCCGGACAAGGAAGTTATTTTGACACAAGCTTCCGTATACAAGGTCCCAAAGAATGGCCAAAAAACACCATTCAATACCCTGGGAGTCACTCCTCCGATGCGATCACCGATGCAACATTGCATTGGCTGAAAAACTTCCGAGACGACAGTAAACCATTTTTTCTATGTCATCAATTTAAAGCCCCGCATGATTTTTTTGAAAACCACCCTCGCTATGACAATTATCTTGCTGATGAAGAGATTCCCGAACCGGCTTCGCTCTGGCATAAGTCCGACACTTGGGGATCACTAGCAACACGTGGTTTTCAGGATGAATTAGTACCTCATATTGGCACCTCCATCGGAAGAAGAAATCCCCGACGCTCTTACGCGATGGACCTACCCAAACACTTCCCAGATGAATTCACTTGGGATTACGGGAACAAGAATCTATCTGATGCAGAGATCAAGCGTATGTCGTATCAGGCATACCTCAAGAAGTACCTACGTTGCGTAAAAGGCGTTGATGACAATCTCAAACGACTATTCGACTATCTAATTGCCGAAGACCTCTTTGATAACACTTTGATTATCTACACAGGTGATCAAGGTTTTTGGCTCGGCGAAAAGGACTACCAAGATAAACGCTGGGCTTACGATCCGTCACAACGAATGCCGCTCCTAATACGCTATCCGAAAGCAATTCCAGCTGGCGTGAGAAGCGATGCGTTGATAGAGAATATCGACTTTCCAGCTCTCATGCTGGATTACGCTGGCATCAATCAGCCAAGCGTCATTCAAGGAAAGTCTTTCCGAGATATCTGCGAAGGTAACGGGGAACCGACTGATTGGAAACAAGCAGTTTATTACCGATATTGGATGCACATGGCTCACCACGATAACCCTGGTGAAATGGCAATCCGTACGAAAACACACAAACTAATTTACTTTTACGGCTGTGATTATGAAGGCAAAAATCAAACACCGCCGGCATGGGAGCTTTATGACCTTGGAGAAGATCCTGAAGAGTTAAATAATCTTTACGGAAAGCCTTCACACCGAAAAATCCAAGAGGAATTAAAAACCGAGCTGAGGCGACTTCGAACTGAAATTGGGGATGACGGATCGCATTTTCCTGAGTGTGAAAGGGTGGTCCAAGAATTCTGGGATTACAGCGAATCCGACAGAGAAAAAGCGATTGTGCTTTCTGCTGAATTCAGAGCGAAACGCGAAAAAGAGCTCAGTAACGGAAAATAAATCATTTTCCTCTGAAATCGCGTCAATCCGGTTAAAGCCACCGAAAGTCTCTCACCAGACTCGCCTGAGTCTAACGTGAAAACCGGCCAGGTAACTGGCCAGCGGTACAAAATACAGATAGACTTCTCGCCTCAAATCTTCACCGAATATTCACAAGATATTTACTTGTAGTGGGTGGCAAGAAAACCATGGATTCGTTTCTAGAGCTAATCTTTCAACTCCTTGGTGGACTCGGGATCTTTTTGCTGGGCATGAAGAGTATGTCCGACGGGATGCAGGCAGTTGCCGGGTCAAGTCTTCGGCGTCTTATCGGGGTCGTGACAAATAATCGCCTCGCAGCAACTCTTGTAGGGATCTTTGTAACCTGTGTCGTTCAATCAAGTTCGATCACCACTGTGATGGTGGTGGGATTCGTCAATAGTGGTGTGATGGCGCTCAGCCAGGCGATTGGCGTGATCATGGGAGCAAACATCGGGACCACCATCACTGGTTGGATTCTCGTTCTTAAGATTGGCAAATACGGTCTACCGATCCTTGGTGCAGCGGCTTTCGGCTATCTATTCTCGAAGAATGAACGCCGACGGTATACGGCTATGGCGATCATGGGCGTTGGTATGGTCTTTTTTGGTCTCGAACTAATGAAAGATGCCTGTGCCATTATCAAACAGATGCCAGATTTCGAGGCGTGGTTCAGCCTATTTAAGGCAGATACTTACTTGGGCGTGCTTAAGTGTGCCTTAGTTGGATGTGTGATGACCACTTTGGTGCAATCATCTTCAGCCACGTTAGGCATCACCATTTCATTGGCCAGCCAAGGCGTGATTAGCTACGAAACCGCCGCCGCCTTAGTTCTTGGTGAGAACATTGGTACGACTATTACCGCGTTATTTGCTTCACTAGGAGCAACCACCAATGCCCGACGTGCAGCGTACTTTCACGTCATCTTCAATATGCTTGGGGTCTTATGGATCACCGCGATTTTCAGTTGGTACGTCAAACTTGTGCCACAGATCGTGGATGTAGATGTCCTGCAACAGGAGATCGTTGACGGCGAAGTGACGTTTCCTGGCACCACGGCGGCAATTGCTGCTACGCATAGTATTTTCAATGTGATCAACACATTGATCTTTCTGCCCTTCGTGCCACTCTTTGTGAAATTCCTGCAAAAGATCGTGCCCTCCAAGGACTACAAGGAAAAGCCACGATTGACCGATCTGGATATTCGGATGCTTGAAACACCGCTTCTTGCAATTGAGCAATCTCAAAAAGAAATCGAACGGATGGGTGACGGTTGCTTGAAGATGCTTTCGTGGCTAGGTGAACTGCGTGAACAATCGGCACCGGATACTTCACTAGCAGATCGATTAAAGAAAAGAGAAGAAGTTCTTGATCACATGCAGGACGAAATTGCTGAATTTGTGACGAAGCTGCTGTCAGGCAATGTTCCCCATTCGGTATCTGAGGAAGGCCGGCGGCAAATACGAATTGCTGATGAATTCGAATCAATAAGCGATTACATACAAGATTTGGATAAATTCGATAGGAAGCTTCGTAAAGCGGGACACCGCTTTACTGAAACTCAACTTGAATCGCTGATGCATCTACAACAGCAAACCTCAAGCTACATTGAAAAAATCCATGAAGGTTTGGTTCAGGCAAATCGAAACACGATGACGCAAACGGAGCACCTGGCAAAACGGATTCGAGATCTGATCAAGACTTCACGAAAACAACATTTAGACGAATTGTCGACCGGCGGTATCGTTCCTGTTGTTAGTGTTGCGTTCTTGGCCTCTCTGAATGCTTTCTCAAGGTTGCGTGATCATTCTTACAATATTGCTGAAACAATCTCAGGCGAGAGATGAACCCATCCTCGGTAGACGACCTATAGCCGAGGACTTGAGTTCTGTTCATCGCAAAAATCGTTTCGCCTACTCGGCATAGCAAGAACAAGTTTTTGTAAATATCAGATTATTTGCTGCATCGCTGCATCAACCCATCGAGACTAGCGTCTAATGTTGCGTAAGAAAGACAGCTAACCTCATTGCTAACAACGTAGGTAAATCGTCTATGGCAACGATCGATTGGATCATTGTGGTGACTTATGCGATTTTCACCGTCATACTAGGATGGTTCTGTAGCCGCAAGCAGAACCACGCCAATGATTATTTTGTTGGTTCGGGCAAGATGAACCCGCTGATCGTAGGGATTTCACTCTTTGCCACGCTATTAAGCACCATTAGCTATCTGGCAATCCCAGGTGAAGTGCTCGGAAAAGGACCGGTATACCTAACCAACTACCTTGCCTATCCATTTGTCTTCTTGGTGGTCGGTTCGGTAATTTTACCAATCTACATGAAGCAGCGCGTCACCAGCGCTTACGCTCTATTGGAAGATCAATTAGGACGTGAGATTCGTCTTCTTGGCGGCACGATGTTCCTGACACTTCGACTAGTCTGGATGTCCTTGATGGTTCATTTGACCTCCAAGGCGTTGGCCATCATGATCGGATTGGATGAAGATTACACACCCTTGATCGTGATTGTCGTAAGCATCTTTGCAGTCACTTATACATCCATTGGGGGTATTCGGGCAGTTGTCCTGACGGACCTCATGCAGACGATCCTTCTTTATGGTGGCGCTTTGCTGGTGCTAGGAACGATCACATGGAAAATGAATGGTCTTGCTTGGTTTCCCACGGAATGGAAGTCTGAGATCTGGGATGTTCAGCCTATCTTCAGCCTTGACCCATCAACCCGAGTCACTGTATTCGGAACCGTGCTTTCGATCTTTTTATGGACTGTTTGCACGTCAGCTGGAGACCAAGTTTCGATCCAGAGGTTTATGTCTACCTCCGACGCTAAGGCTGCTCGAAAGGCGATCGCGGTTCAGTTGACTGTCGGTATGGTCGTCGGTGTCACGCTGGGGCTCGTAGGAATAGCACTACTTGGGTTCTATGAAGCAAACCAAAACCTTCTGCCAATGAATGGTTCAATCAAGAGCCAAGCTGATAAGCTTTTTTCTCATTTCATAGCAAGCAGTCTTCCGCCAGTAGTGACAGGTTTTGTCGTCTCAGGTCTTTTAGCGGCTGCAATGTCGAGTATCGACTCCGGTATCAATTCTATCACAGCGGTGTTGATGAACGATTTTTTCCTAAAGGGATCAAGAGGCAGTAAGCAATCGGTCGCTTTTGCGCGACGTATTGCTATCGCAACAGGAATACTCGTTGCGTTACTGAGCTTCATCGTTGGTGTGGTTCCGGGGAATTTCATGGCGATCACCAATAAGACCGTCAATTTATTGACGGTGCCGATCGCTTTGCTGTTCTTCTTCGCGTTGTATGTGCCTTTTGCAAGCCGAACCGGCGTACTTATCGGAACATTTTGTAGTATTACATCCGCAATCATGATTGCATTCTCTGGACCCATCCTACGTCTCATAAACCCCCATTTTGGTTTGGAATCACCCATTGATGACCCAATCAGCTTCCAATGGATTACTCCCGTTTCGCTTGTCATAGGATTAACCATCGGCCTTGTTGCTAGCTGGATTTTCCCGAAACGCAACATCACTGCGAGATAAAGACACCGACGCTCCTTCACCGGAATAAAACACATGAGAAGAAGTAAAACTCTTCAGCGAATCCGCAACGGCGAAATCATAAAAAGCTGCGTACTTGGACACTTCATTCCAGCGTATGTTGCTCATGCGGCCAAATCCGGATACGACTGTATTTGGCTAGATCTCGAACACCGATCGATTTCAGTACGCGATGTCGAATATCTCCTATTGGCATCACATCAATTTGACATCGACATCATGGTGAGACCGCCAGTCACTGGGAAAACTCAGCTGTATCGTTACCTCGAAGACGGCGCAGCGGGACTAATGATTCCTCATGTCTCTTGCCCTCAAATGGCTAGAGAACTAGTGCAAGCGGTTAAGTTTCCTCCGATTGGAGACCGAGGAATTGATAATGCTGGACTCGACGCGGATTACCACATCCACGACCCCGATACTTATACGCAGTGGGCTAACCGAGAAACGTTTCTTTGCGTACAAATCGAGACCCCCGAAGCGGTGAATCGAATCGATGAAATTGCTTCCATTGAAGGCTTAGATATGATCTTTGTTGGCCCCGGAGACCTTGGCTTGCGTCTGCGGCAGACGGGGGAGATGAGTATTGATCAGGCATGGGAGCGTGTTGCGATAGCTTGCAAGCAAAACAATATCCCATTCGGTGGACCTACCCTTGGCCTCGAAGAAATGAGAAAGCGAAGGACGCAAGGAGCGCAGTTCTTGGTCAACTGCAGCGAGTTCCAGGCATTCACTTTGGACCTAGCCAATAAGATTCATCATTTCGCCGACCTAGACTAAATATTTCAAAACACAGCCAACACGAAATCATTCCGTCAATGAAAATCTATTCGATCTCGCCCCGTAACCGGCGGGACTCTTCGAGCCGTCAAGGAGCACGAGTCGGTCAGTCAACTCTCCTCAACGCGTTTCCCAAACGCCGTCACCACCGAGATGATTACAACTGTCCCGATCAATAGACAGATCCAAGGTGATACACCAAACGCCGCGGGAATCGTGCCAAGTCCAACGCATACCCCGCCGACAATCATCGCGTAAGGGAACTGTGTCTTCACATGAGAAAGGTGTTCACAGCCACTCGCACGACTCGACAAGACCGTGGTGTCGGAAATAGGAGAACAATGGTCGCCGAAGATGGCGCCTGCGAGAACCGAACCCGATGTTGCAAGCACAATCGCACTCGCCAAAGGATCAGTCTGTGCGTAGTCGAGTTGGATGGCTAAACCAACTGATACTGGGGTTAAAATCCCCATGGTTCCCCAACTCGTGCCGGTTGCAAAAGCCATGAGCGCTGAAAGCAGGAATACAACCGTGGGCAGCAGTGAAACCGGCAGTTGGCCTGACAACAATCCTGTCAGATACCCACCCGTATTCAATGCATCCTTCTCCGTCATGCCAGATAACGCCCATGCGAACCAGAGTATTACCATCGCAGGCATCATCTGCTTTGCACCATGAATAGCTCCCCCGCGACATTCTCGGAAATTCACGCCCAATGCGACATGCGATCCAATTGCAGCAAGTAGTCCCACTGCACCGCCAACCACGAGAGCTAAATAAGAATCACCATTTCCGAAAACCTGTCCCAATTGCGTAATGACACTCTGATTTATATCGGACTCATTATTGAGCGTGAGCTGATGTGTCCCTGTAATCATAAGTACGATTAAGACCGAAACTAAGCAGAGAAGCACTGGAACAATCGCAGCAAGCCACAGACCTCGATGGACGCCCATTGGTGCCTCATCCGTCTTGCTTTGCTCCGCGTCATTGTTTGTGGACGCATCCATCTCGGCTTGGTACATCGGGCCGAAATCCCGTTGCGTGTAGGCCACTGTAAAGACCATGACTAACGCCAACCAAGGATAAAAGCGATAGGGAATAGTATGCAAAAAAAGCTCAAATGCAGTTTGCTTATCACCTATTCCGGCACTCACGAGACCATCAGATAGATAACTTATTTCCACTGCAGTCCACGTGCTGATAAGGGCAATCCCCGCAACAGGAGCTGCGGTGGAATCAACAAAGTAGGCCAATTTCTCCCGCGAGATCCTGTAGCGATCCGCCGTGGATCGCATGGTGCCGCCAAGCAATAGAGTATTGGCATAGTCGTCAAAGAAGACAGCTAACCCGCTTGTAGCAATCAACCCCTGCGCGGCGCGTCGGGTGCGAATACGCTTAGAAATCTTCCTGATCAACTCGCGCATGCTTCCACCCACTTCAAGAGTCCCCACCATAGCAGCAAGGAGCAAACTGAAGATGAGGGCTTGCAAATGAGATATCGAAAAAATTGAGTCGATCATCGAATGATAGAACAACGAAATCGATGCCAAAAAACCAGCAGTCGGTATGAACAAATTGCGATCACGCAAGGAGAAGACCTTCCACGAGTCAGTGCAATCGATCACTTCCCGTTTATCGAAGTTCCCTCCTATTCGAACGTCGGGATCTCCTGCCTCTAAAGAAATCAGACAACCTTGTTTCTCTAACGCCTCAATCAGTTCTCCTAAGCGCGTTTCCTTCTCTGGCAGACTGTTAAGTAAAACAAAATACCCCCCCTCCACCTTCGATTCGAAGGAAACAACGGATAAGGGACGAGAGCCAAGGTCCATCGATTGCATTGACAGAAAAAATCGTTCTCCAGATACCCAAGGCGAAGGAGCGACAATGCGAACTAGCACCTCACCGTCGGTGTTTAAATCTGTTCGCAATTCAACGCGACCAAGTGACAAGATAACAGCCCCAACGGCAACGCCAACCGCCAAAGGTATCACCACTCTCCTCGTGACTATGGCTAAAAGAATAGCAGCCAAGGGTGGAACCAAACTGAAAATACCAAAATCCATCATGAAGCCCTAGAATGATCATTAGCAGACAGATACTCGCTTGTTCAGCTTAGCTGCTCGCCGAAAATCTATACTTTTATTATCCCCGCTTACGCTCCAACAGCCCTACCATCATCACCGCCAAGAGTGCTCTCAACTCATCGTCTTCAGAAATCACTCCTAGTTTCTCTAACTCAAATTTACCTTCGAAAATTGCCGGTAGTTTTGACAACTTTAAGACGTGCTCACCATCGGGTCGAACGATGAGATAAGTGGGATTCAAGAGGTACACGGCAATCAAGCCCAATATTGGTATTCCCCCTAGTAGGCTCTCAAGAAATTTCTTGAAAGGGCTTTCCTCCCGAATAACCATAGCAACCTGGTTATCACGAAGTATCTCATAGTGAGCTGACCACAAAGACCTCATACCACTTCGACGCACAGCGCCCCAAGATTCTCCATCTGCATCAGTAAAAGAATAATTGGCAGAAAAATCGATCACTCGGTCAGCTTGAATATGAAACAAAAGTCGTGTCTGACTTTCATCCGCGTAGACCTCAACTTTCTCTTTCAGCTTGAACATCTTTTGCTTGACGTACATAAGCGGCTGACCAGAAGCATCCGTAGCGGAGATTCGTTGACCAAGTTTAAATGTAAGTAATTTAAATTGGAGTCTTACGGGATACCTCATGAAGATGACCTACCTGCGAGGAAATGTTAACAGTGACCAGACCAATAGTGACCTGCGGTCAATGTATACCATCTTTGCAAACCGCGCACGAAGCGTAGATTTATCATGCACCGAATTGCGGATCATCCATCCGAAAGAAATTGCATTAAAAATCAGGTACTTGGCAGCCTAGCTTTTCTCGCAAGGATCTGCGTGAAATACATGCAAATGGCTTCGTCTTTTGATAGGCGTGTGAATGTGAAGTGCCCAGCAGTCTTTTCGTCCGGTCATTCTCTTATCTCACTCCACAAAAAAACGCTGCTTCTGGAGGACTCCAAAAACAGCGTTCTTTTCTAGGTACCGGAGGTGGGACTCGAACCCACACAGCCTTGCGGCCACCGGATTTTGAATCCGGCGCGTCTGCCAATTCCGCCACTCCGGCCAAATGCGTACGAGTAGTATATCTATGGCATTTTTAATCTCAAAGAGGTGATCGGCAAAAGAGAAGGATGTTCTGTGCGGCAAAACTGAATTATTGGCATTTTTCCATGCGCTGACTCGCAGATTGAAAGACTGTCCGAGGACGCGCAACTATCGACAGGAAAAATTCGCGTTCCGACAATCGCCTCAAAACCAATCAAGCAAAAGGCAAAACTAATAAAAGTCGATAAACGGCAACCGCAATCATTGCACCAACGCAGGGACCTACAACCGGTATCCAAGAATAGGCCCAATCACTGTCTCGTTTCCCCGGAATGGGTAACAGCCAATGCATGATTCGTGGAGCAAGGTCTCTTGCGGGGTTAATGGCGTATCCCGTTGTCCCGCCAAGCGACATACCAATCCCAAATACAAGAAGTCCGATCGGCAGCGAACCAACCGCCCCTAGTCCCATCACTGGTGGCTGAGTAATCGAATCATCGGCCCAGAGGATGGTAGGCTTTGTCATTAAAAAAACCGGTAGCACTAACGCAAATGTTCCCAGAACTTCGCAAGAAAATGCTTGAGTGAAATTACGAATGACTGGCGCATTGGCGAAACAACCCAATTTCGCATCTCCATCACCTGTCAGGCGAAAATGCTCACGATAGAACGCAAAGACTAACGACGCACCAAGAGCCGCACCCAACATTTGCGCAACCACGTAGCCGACAGAATCAACGACACTAATTTCATCACTCAGCAGCATCGCCAGCGTCACCGCTGGATTCAGATGCGCGCCGCTTATCTCCTGCGAGCAGCTCGCGCCCAAGAACACAGCGATACCCCAGCCCGCACAGATCACCAACCATCCGGATCCATTGCCATTGGTTCGGTTCAATACAACATTCGCAACCACTCCGTTGCCAAAGAGAATCAAAATCATCGTACCGATGAATTCTGCCGCATACGGATGCATTTTGCTTTACTCCAGTAATGAAGACGACCTGTCCCATTGCCCTACCAAAATCCTGACGTCGTCGAGAATTTTAACTTATCGGCGAATCTAGTCCCATCGCCCCGCACGTTGTAGCGCCTGTGTCCACTGATGTTTGCGATCAAGAATCGAATCACCCGACTCGGTTGGCTCAAAAACTCGATCGACTTGATATATCTCATCAAGCTCCCGAGTATCGGTCCAAACATGGCTTGTCAGTCCTGCGAGAAAGGCCGCACCGAGTGCAGTCGCTTCAGTCATTTTTGATCGTACAACCGGCGTCCCCAAGAAATCCGCTTGCATCTGCATTAAGAGATCATTCTTGGACGCACCTCCATCCACACGAAGTTCACAAAGCGGCTCACCCATATCCATCTCCATCGCTTTCAGCACATCCATCACTTGAAATGCGATACCCTCGAGTGTAGCTCTCGCAAGATGAGCTTTGGTCGTGCCTCGTGTGATCCCAACTATCGTGCCTCGTGCATGCGAATCCCAATGTGGTGCACCCAGACCCGTGAACGCTGGGACAACATAAACGCCCCCCGTATCTTCAACACTCAACGCCAGTTGCTCAATTTCCGCCGCACTATTAATGATCCCGAGGCCGTCTCGGAGCCACTGCACCGCAGAGCCTCCGCAGAAGACACTTCCCTCCAAAGCAAAAGCATTCTGACCTTGCTCCGCACACGCCGCCGTGGTGAGCAATCTTGACTTTGACATTACCGCTTCGCTACCGATGTTCATTAACGCGAAGCAACCTGTTCCATAAGTATTTTTTGCCAGACCTGGTCGGCTACAGTTTTGCCCAAATAAAGCAGCTTGCTGATCACCTGCGACTCCACCAATGATCACCGGGGAACCGAACAACTCTTTTTGTGTCTCACCAAAATGGCTGCACGAAGGCTTCACTTCGGGCATCATCGAAATGGGGATTTTGAATCGCTCTAACAATTCATCATCCCATCGACCCTCCTTCAAATTCCACAAGAGAGTCCTCGAAGCATTCGTAATGTCAGTCGCGTGAACTGCACCACCTGTTAGCTTCCATATCAGCCAGGTGTCGACAGTACCGAATAGAAGGTCACCATTTTCTGCTTTAGAACGTGCATCTGGAACTTGGTTCAAGATCCACTCAACTTTCGTAGCGCAGAAGTAAGGGTCTAACGTTAAACCAGTCTTTTGTGTAACTGTTTCTTCAAACCCCTCCAACCTGAGCGTGTCACATCTCTCACTCGTCCTACGATCCTGCCACACAATTGCAGGGCTAACCGGTACCCCTGTTTTGCGATCCCACACAACCGTGGTTTCACGTTGATTGGTAATCCCGAGCGCCACAACCTGGGAGGCTTCAAGTGAAGCGTTCTTAAGCGCCTCACGCACGACCTCAAATTGGGTCCGCCAAATTTCCTCCGGATCATGCTCAACCCAACCCGGCATCGGAAAAGACTGACGAAATTCGCGCTGCGCGGACCCAAGTATTTTCCCAAATCGATCAAAGACAATTGCACGCGAACTTGTTGTGCCTTGGTCCAGTGCTAAAAGAATACCCATCTCTGTTCTCCCGAATGACCGAAGCCTATTGATAGGTGGCCAGGCTAGCCAAAAAGTTGTGTCTTTTTGGAAGCTAACCTTTCTCGATGCAGACCACTAACTCACACCCATTGCAGCAGCTAGCTGCTCGTAAGTCCGCTTGCTGTCTAATTTAGAACCTTGATTCTCGAGAGCGATTTGATAGAGGGTCTGGCCGCATTTAGTTGGATAGTCACCGGTAACACACGCCTGACACAAATGATCTACGGGCTTTCCAATCGCTCTGGCTATTGAATCCACGGGCAGGTACTGAAGCGAGTCTGCACCAAGATCATCTGCTAAACGTTGCTGAGACTCAGCGGTCAAAGCTCCATCGGTCGTAAAATACTTGGGCGCGATCAGCTGATCGATTGTGCTCATATCGATGCCGTAAAAACACGGCGCGATGATGGGAGGACAAGCGACACGAACATGTATTTCTTTGGCTCCACCAACTTCTCGAATTCGGTCCAAAAGCACATTCATTGTTGTGCTGCGAACGATGGAGTCTTCTACGAGAATAACCCGTTTATCCTTCAGGACTTCTCTCAAAGGTGTGTATTTGGTGGCGGCCTTAGCTTTTCTCGCACGGCCTCCCTCGATGAAAGTGCGTCCAGCATACCGATTCCGTATCAATCCCTCGCAACATGGAATGGACAATTGGTATGCCATCGAATCAGCTGCGGCCTTGCTAGTATCGGGTACCGGCACGACGATCGTATCTTTCGGATCCAAATCAACAAAGTTGAGATCTCGTTCAGCTCGAGCTAACTCTTCACCAAGCTTTGTTCGACTCAAGTACACACTCTGATCGTCGAGTGTACTAGCAACGTTGGCAAAATAGATCCACTCGAAGAAACAATGCTTGGGCGTTTGCTCTGGCGCAAATCTCTCAAGGCGGAAACCTTTCTCTTGGTCGATGAGAATCGCATGTCCTGGTGGAAGTGACTTGATCTGTTCACTGTCAAAACCAAGGTTAAGCAAGGCGACACTTTCACTTGCAGCAGCGAACAGAGGTCCGTCATTCACATAACACATGGGTTTGATACCAAGTGGATCACGCGCGACAATCATTTCGCCCTCAGCCGTCAACACGGCCAAGCTGTAAGCGCCATCGAAACCGGCAGTGGTCTCTCTCAGTACTTCGATCCAATCAATACGACCCCGCGCATCGCTCAACATGCGTCCGAATTCATGCAGGATGATTTCAGTATCTGTATCGAGAGCTAAATGGTGATCTCCGTCGGCCAACAGTCGTTCTTTTAGAATGCTGTAGTTGGACAATTGACCATTGAAACAAAAGCTGAACCACTTCCTTTTATGAATGTGGCGTCGCTCAAATGGCTGAGCGTAATTTCGATCATCCTGTCCACAGGTCGCGTATCGCACGTGCCCAATGGCAGCACGACCAGCAAGTGATCTCATTAAAGATTCTGCTTTCGCCCGATGATTCAGACGAAAGACTTCTGATACGGTGCCGACATCCTTACGGGTGGTCAACAAGTTTGGACGATCTGGATCGAAGGTCGTCATCCCAGCCGCTAACTGGCCTCGATTCTGAATATCCAGCAACATCCTCGGAAGAAGCCGTGAAATTTGCCTTGGTCCATCACCGGTACAAATGGGACTTCTACCCCGCCCAGATAGGTGATAGATGGCTGCGACACCACACTCATGATGTAGTTCGCTCATAATGCTTTTTCCTCGTGGAAAACGACGTTTAAGTATGAAATCAGGGATTCCTTCATCTTCATTTGATGAAGTGCCGTAACCTAAACAAGATCAGGATCGATTAATGAATATGGTTTTACAGCGGGCTTCCCTGCGCGTCGATTCCCCATGACAATTCAGAATTCTGGTTAAATTCCAACGCTCGACCAGACCAGCGGGCTAATCTTATAAAAAATACCGTCAAAAACTGGTTTTCAACGACTCAGCAAAAGCAATGCCGCCACAAAGCGAAATCCGCCAACAGGTGATCAGCCAAGCTAAAACCATTGTCGTCAAGGTAGGCACAAGAGTCATTACCTCCGATACTGGGTTACTTGACCACAAACGCATCGATTGCCTCTCATCCCAGCTCTGTCGCATTGCCGATAGCGGCAGGCAAACTCTGCTCGTTAGCAGTGGAGCTGTGGGTGCCGGAGTCGCAAAGCTGGGACTCGAAGAGCGTCCTAGTGGCCTCGCACAGCTCCAAGCTGTCGCCGCCATTGGCCAGACCGATCTTATTCAAGCCTACGAAGTCGCTTTAACCAAGCTGGGCCGCCACGCAGCTCAAGTTCTTCTCACAGCAGATGACCTCCGCCGAAGAGGGGGGTATCTCAATGTACGCAATTGCCTTCATCAAATTCATAACTTTGGATCCATCGCCATCCTCAATGAGAACGACTCGGTGGCCGTTTCGGAGTTAATGACAACCTTCGGTGATAATGATCGACTCGCATCTCAAGTCGCAGGTCTCCTTTCTGAAGCTCTGCTAATCATTCTATCTGACGTGGATGGGCTTTATGATGGCCCTCCCACCCTACCAGACAGCACCAAGCTGGATGTTGTGCCGCAAATCGACGACGAGGTGTTTGCGATGGCTCAGAGCCATCAGA
Organism: Rubripirellula sp.; assembly: GCA_022425745.1. Classification (GTDB taxonomy): domain Bacteria; phylum Planctomycetota; class Planctomycetia; order Pirellulales; family Pirellulaceae; genus Rubripirellula. The sequence continues at coordinate 14,498 of JAKMEW010000115.1, read as the reverse complement.
GCACCCAAAGTCGCGGGGGAATGGCTAGTAAGCTGCAAGCAGCAAGAATTGCAACGTCGCACGGACACCCAACCATTATCGCTCCCGGCCGAGATGACGAAGTGCTCGTCAAAATTATGTCAGGAGAATCAGTCGGAACGCTTTTCCTTCCTCCTGAACGATCCATTAGAGGTCGAAAACGCTGGATTGGCAGCGCTGCTGGTACGCATGGCTCAATTACCATTGATGAAGGTGCAGAAACGGCGCTTTGCGAACGCGGGGGTAGCCTCCTTGCCATCGGTATCCGAGACATCAGTGGTTCGTTTAAACACGGTAGTGTCGTATCAGTCTTGAACCAGCATGGCACCGAAATTGCCCGAGGCTTAAGTAATTATCCCTCGAGTGAAATACATCGAATCAAAGGTGTACCGAGTGATCAGATCACTGATGTGCTTGGTCACCGCCCTTATGAATCAGTAATTCATCGGGACAATTTAGTTCTACTCGGCGACTAACGTTGGCTACTCGCCCCTCAGCAAGCTACGGCTTTTTGCAAATCACTGCCTTTCGTCTTCGGGGATAAACTTCACGGCATAAGCCGCAAACTGTACCGTCACATCCACGCGCTGTGCAGTGCTCTCGCCCATAGAAAATGATCTGCAGATGCAACTGATTCCACGATTTTTTTAGAAATAGCTTTTTCAAATCCACTTCCGTTTGAACAACGCTTTTGCCATTGGTCAAACCCCATCTCTGCGCCAAACGATGGATGTGCGTATCAACTGGAAAAGCGGGCACATCGAATGCCTGCGCCATCACAACGCTAGCCGTTTTATGACCAACACCTGGAAGTGCCTCTAATTCTTCGAACGAAGCGGGCACCTCACTTCGATGTCTATCCACCAGAATCCTTGATAATCCGGCCAAGCTTTTCGCTTTCTGCGCTGCCAAGCCAAGCGACTTGATATGTGGATGAATACCCTCTGCCCCAAGGTCTCTCATTTTGCTGGGTGTCGCCGCAGCTTCAAATAACAATGGAGTGACTTCATTCACTTTCTTGTCTGTACACTGAGCGCTCAAGACAACCGCCACCAACAAGCTAAAAGCGTCATAGTGGTCAAGCGGGATTGGTGGATCAGGGTACAATTCGGCGAGTCGTTTCCCAATAATTAATGCACGTTCTCTTCTATTCAAAATCTAATTCCCCTCGGAGTATCGGGTTTCTTTCAACCGTTTACCGATCCATGCGACTACTTCTTTCTCACATCTTAAATAATAAATACTCCGACATTTTCCTGACCAGCCTGCTCGTTTCAATTCTGGGGTCTTCTTCGTCACAGTGCAGAGCGACGGACCTTGTAATCCTGAAAGATCAATGTCACGACGTCGATATCGAAACAGATGGAACGACACTAGGAATCATCACCACTGGAAATGATCCCTATATTGTTTGGAAATTGGCATCTCCACTGACCGAAGATGAAACCGTCTTATCCTTCGAGTACTTCAGTTTGACAAGCATTGACTCGATTCACGGTTACCATGGCCCACCCATCGAGGAACAATCGCGTTTTGAGCTACCCAATATCTCGCTGAGTGAGGGTTGGTCAGAGTATCGATATGACCTGCGACACGAACAAACCATCCACCTAAGTGATGTGACTAGGTTGATTCGACTGGATCCAGGAATGGCGGCCAACAAACGATTTCAGTTACGAAATCCCAAGCTGACGAAACCTAACTCCGAAGAGCTCATTGCGATAGAGACGCTTCAATCTGCGAACTCTCAGAAAAAAGATTTAAGTGTAAAACTCGGTGGATATCTGAAATCAGATTTCCCTGCTCACATTACCAACATTGAGGTGTTTGACGATTCGATTTCACTCAAGGTCATTGTGAATGATGCAATACTCACCACCCGCATGCAGCTGGTCGAATTTCCCTTATGGATAGATCCAACCGATCACGGCCTGAGTGATCAAATAATTCAAAATATCAGTGCACAAACAATTCGACTGCCGCGCTTTATTAATGGTAGAGATCGATTGGATAGCGGATGGAGAATAAAAAGCACAGACGAGTCCGACGTATTCTTATCCGCAAGATGTTTTCCCAGCAGATTGGACGCTACCAATAAAGATCACAAAGAGACGCGGAAAATCCCTCGAAGTAAAAAAGGATTGAGCGGAGTGAGCCTACGTGGGCCGTTGCAAGATCTACTTGACTTGAATGTGAGCGCTATCACCATCAACGTGGTTCTAAATCAATTCATCTCCAACACATCAGGACCGGGGCGAATCGCGATACCCGATACAGACCCGGAACTATTCTTTGACCCGAGCCCATTCCAAACGTACGATCGGATCGTTGAATTTGCCTCTGAAAATGAGATTGTCGTTTCCGCAATTGTTCTCATCGCTTCAAATACCAGCAGGAAAACTCGCCATCCTTTAATACACCCAGATTCACAGGGTGGCATCTATGCGATGCCGGACCTTTCGAGTGAATCGGGATACAAGCTTTATCGGTTCATCTTAAATGCGATCGCGAAACGATACGGAGAAACCAACCCCAACAACGCTACGATCACGAACTGGGTCGCTCATAACGAAATTGATTATCACCATGTCTGGACCAACATGGGAAAGCAACCGGCAAATGTCGTCACTGAAATCTATTATCGCTCAATGCGTTTAATTGAGACGGTCGCTCGACGACACAACCCATCTGCGAGGGTTTTTGCATCGTACACCCATCATTGGTACTTTCCTGACGACGATAACTGGACCCGCCTGTGTACCCGCAATTCCTTACTGCAGCTACAACGATTGTCAAACCTAGAGGGTGACTTCAACTGGGGAATCGCCCATCATCCTTACCCAGAAAATCTTTTCTCATCTAAAGCGTGGGAGGACAGAATCATTCAGTTCTCCCTAGACACCCCAATGATCACCATTCAAAACCTTGAGATTCTTGGACAATTTATAGGTTCAAGCGAGATGAAAAAAGCAAACGGACAAGTTCGTCCCGTGATTCTAAGTGAACAAGGTTTTCACACACCTGATTACGAAGATCACCACCAAATGCTACAAGCTGCATCCCTATGGTATGCGATGCAAAAGGTGGATTCTTTTGATTGGATTGAGTCTTTCTACTACCATCGATGGATAGATCATCCTGATGAAGGTGGCCTTAAGCTAGGACTACGGACTCTTCCAAGTCTGAATCAACCCTACGGCGAAAAGAAAAAAGCGTGGTACCTGTATCGTGCTATCGGTACCGATGAGGCGAGAAACGAAGTCGAAAAACTTCCTCTACATGTGCGTTAAACCATCGCTCAACATGCTCTCCAACCTTCATTCTGAATCGTCAGTCCAATTAACCCAACTCGATCCATTGGAATTGCTATCCAAACAAAGATGCATGAATCGCACGCCATCAAAGCCGTCCAGAACAGTCGGGCAAAGATCTTCCACTCCACCGGACTGTCGTTCTTCTCCTTCATTCAAAGCGTTCATTTTTCGGTAAGCATCACGATAAAGATTAGCAAAGGCTTCAAAAAATGCTTCTGGATGTCCTGCCGGTAACCGGCTCGCAGATTTTCCATTAGGTGTCATGTAATCAGCATTAGGATGACGTTCATAGGTCATCGTAGGTTTTCCCAATTGACCGAATGTTAATTGATTGGGATTCTCCTGACGCCAACTTAAAGCGCCTCTCGAACCATCGATTTGAATGGAAAGGTCATTCAATCGACCGTGAGAGACCTGACTCCACAATACCGAGGCCATTGTCTCGCCACTCAACTGGATGATCGCTTGGCCGTAATCATCTAACTCGTGATGATCAGAAAAGGATTTCATCTTACACATCAAGGCCGCCGGTTTTAATCCAGTTACAAAACTCAACAAATGAAATGCGTGAGTCCCAATATCTCCTAATGAACCCGCTAGACCATTTTTGCCGGGATCACTTTTCCAAGCTCCTCGACTCGGGGTAACGCCTGACTGTAAACCATGCATCCACCCCTGCTTGTAAGCAACACGAATTGAAAGTAGTTCCCCCAGGTCTCCATGATGAATCATCTCCCGTGCTTGCCGCACCATCGGATATCCAGAGTAGTTGTGCGAAAGTACAAAAATTCTTCCAGACTCAGATACTGCCTCAACCAATTTCCTGGCGTCAGCAAGATTGGTTGTCATCGGCTTATCACAAATGACATGAAAACCTGATTTCAGTGCCGCTGTTGCGATCTCTGCATGCGTGTGGTTCGGAGTCGCGATCGTGATGAAATCAACCCGCTCTGTGCTCGGTAATTTCATCTCAGAATCCAGCAATTCTGTGTAGCTGCCATACGACCTAGTTGGCGAGATGGAAAACTCCTCGGCACAACTCTTCGACTTTCCCGGATCTGATGAAAATGCTCCTGCGACTAATTCAGCTTCTCGATCAAGTGTTGCCGCAGTAACATGAACACGTCCTATGAAACCGGCACCACCACCACCGATCAATCCCATCTTTAGCTTTGATTGAAACACGTTCAGAAACAACTCCGTTAAATTCAAGAAACGTAAAACGAGCACGCTTCATTCTTCGCCCGAGCTAAGTGGCATTTCAACTTTTTAAAATTCACTCTGATCGGGTTACCGTAATACCTGGAATACCCGCTTCGACGTATCTCCAGTTTTTTAGAAAAGCAATTAGGTCGCTCATCTGCTGAATCGTGATATTTTTCTCAAAGCCATCAGGCATCAAGGAGACTCCTGTGGTTTTGAACTGTTCTACATCCGCCTTAAGGACGTACTTTCGTTCACCACCTTGCTGCTGAATCGTCAAACTCTCTTCACTTTCACCAATCAGCAATCCATCTAATTGCCTACCGTCGATGGTCAAAATCTGTGTCTGAACAAAGGATGCATCGATGGCCGAATTCGGGTCCAAGATTGAAACAAGCAAATATTCAGCTGTCTTGGTCCTCGTGTCACTAATGTCGGGCCCAACGTTCGTTCCGACACCATCAACCCGATGACACGACGAACACTGCGAACTAAACACTTCCTTCCCTCGAGCGACATCACCATCCATTTCTAGACAATCTCTGTAACCAGCAATCACTCGTACGCGATCTCCATCAGCAGCCAAGAGCTTCTCTGCCTCACTCGAAATACTTTCATTTCGATGCCCTCGCAATCGCTGCGACATTTTTGGATCGACCACATTTCGCGGCAAATCACCATCTTTCAACTGCATTAGTACCCAAGCCGCATTGGAATCTGAGTTGAGACATGACTGTAACACTGACTGACGCAACGCTGCATTTAAATCCATCCAATGCGAACTGAGATAGCCTCGTATCCAATCAGAATCTGTCCTGAGAAGATGCTTAATAGCAACCTCACGAATTTTAGACGAATACTGCTTATCCGTGACGGTTCTCAACCATTCATCAGATACCCGGCCGACATCAATCAAAAACTCTAAGCCATCTGCTCGCAACGAAAAATCATAGTGATCATTGACCCATGCCCGATACACCTGCTCACATTCCGCTTCCACCACTTCCCTGCTCTCTTCATCCAGTGATTTAAGCGCATCAGCAAACGCGTGGCGACCACGCTTCAATCCCTGCCTCCAATTCAAAAGCAGAACCAACCATTGCTCCTCAGTGAAATCCATCGAGCCTTTCTGACTTAGCATGGCAGCAATCACCGTTCCGGAGCTTTCCGGAGCGACCATTGCTAATCTTTGCAATAGATGAACAAGTAGTTCTGAATTAACTGCCGGTTTTGACCCTAAAGAGGTTGTGAGGTCTAATAAATCTTGCCGTTGGACAGTGCCGATGACTTGATAAACAGCCTCATCAGACGCAGCAATCTGTGCAAGCCGAGCTAGAAGCTCCACACGCATTGCTTGGTCAAGCAACTGATCTCGACTTAATGCGATCGCCAATTCGAATAGCACCGATGCGCTCGGATCTTCGATCGAAGCAGACCAAATCTCTACACCGAATTCTTGATCCCTTGAAAGTCGAATTCCTAACGCCCTGAGTTCTTCACAATCAGACGTCGACAATAATCGAAGATGTTCATAATTGAATAAGCCAAACCGATGTAGAACGTAAGCAGCTCGAGACTTACTTGCAGCAGATGCTGATTGGCTCCTGAGAACTTGCTCAACCTCACTCGCCTTCGATGCACCTGATTCTAAATAGTGCTGGGATGCGCAAGATCGTTGCCAAACCGATTCAGATAGAAGCCAGCGCAATGCAGTCGCATTCGTCAATTTCCCCCAATTGTTCGGCCAGGTTTCTCCTTCAATCACCTGCCATATTCGACCCAAATGATTACCGTCGCGTTGATCCGGCCGTGCCTTAAGCTCCGGTGGCATAAAATCCGGGTGCTCGATAACGGCACGAGCCATATCGATGATGAATACACTCTGCTCCGGTCCAGAGGTCACATCCACGGGCCGAAAGTGTGTGTCTTCCGATGCTAGAAAATCGTACTTCGATGCTACTCGACTTGCATGCCAAACACTCCCGGCTCGAGTAAGAGCTTGGCGTTGTACTAGATACGCAGTTGGTTCACAAACCAGTAGTTGCTCGAGGCCATTGCCTTTCCATCCTGGGGCATAGACACCACAAGCCGCACTGAATTGGCCGGAGTGCAAATTGCTCGTTGTCCATGCCGTACCTCGTGAGTAAACCGCAGATTGCTCGCCAGCCACAGCGATGTCACGAACCAAATCTCGAGGGCTAATTAAGGAGTCTCTACCGCTGATCTCCAAATCCATCATCGCATGCATTGCAGGATTTCTATTGCTACATCCAATCCTTCGGCCAAAATCATCAATGGTCAATCCGAATTGACTCTTCCCGCTGACCACACCCCAATCACCTCCATCCGGATCAAAGTAAAAGTCACCTTCTCGAAGATCAATTGGTTGCTCCTGTTGGACGAAACGAGGTTCCCTAGATTGCACCAAACCGCCCCGCAGGCCATTGGCAACGTAAATGAGACCATCAGGACCAAGGGTTGGGTGATTTGCTCGAAGCTGTTGGTTCTGTTCTGCAAAGCCCTCAAACCACACACTACTTTGATCACCTATCAGGTCGCCATCAGTATCTTGAATAAACAAAATCTGACCTGCCACGGTCACGAACGCACCGTCCTTATATGGTTGTACACCGGTGGGAAAATCGAGTCCGTTGGCGAAAATAGTGGACGATTCAAAAACACCATCCTGATTGGCATCTTGGAGAATTTTTATGTTACCCTCGGGTTTTTCTTGAGATGGCAATCGCATCGGATAGTCAGGCATCTCGACAACCCACAATCTCCCGCAACGATCCAACCGGGCACTGACAGGATCAGTGATTAGCGGTTCATTGGCGATCAATCGAACCCGATACCCATCGTGAACGTGAAGTGAGTCGACTGCCTTTTTCAGTGCATCGTAGCTGCTGGGTTCTTCAGTCCGAACTCGACTGCTCGTGAGCAGAACGAACATCATTAGAAAATAAAATTTAGCCGGTTTCGCCACATACCGAGTCTTTCGAAGAGTCAACGCAACTTCTCACATCATTAGAGTAGGTACAGAGAACATTCGATTTTAGTCGTTCCGCGAATCATCTGCTCAGTTAAAAAGTAATCTGAAAATAGAACGATAGTATTTGGAGCCTGCCAACAACGGAATCAACACTGCAAGTATCGCTGTTGTTGCGGCTATTGGAACTGGAAGCACCACCCAGCAGAAAACTCCAAGCATCAAAAGCCAAAAACTGGGATTGCCTAGCAAGGGTGACATAAACTGACGATTACGTCGGGACCAGAGTACAACAATGCCAAATATCCCCAACACCAAAAATGGAGTTGGGGATAGAGTGACTGCAGCCTGAAGTTCAAGTGCTTTTCTCAATAGCGTGTTAGCTTCCCGATCTGTTCCGTTCAAAACCTGATCAAGTCGATAACCCCTGAATGCTTCAATAGGAAATATCGCATCGTGACTGACACCATCGGCGAATCGAATTTTCGGGTCGTTTGAATACCCAAATTCTTTTCGGACACGTGCGTCTAATTCGCTCCACTTTTCGCTTAGGCTGCGACCACCATTTACGAACACAGACTGATCGTCAACATCAGATTTCTCAAGAGTCGAATCAGGCGTACTCTTAACCACGGCGTTCGCTAGTAATTGCGGATCCAACCCAGCGGATAATGCAATTTTGGCGTACCGATGGAGAAATTGACGCAGCCAAGGCTGCAAATCTGCCTCATCAACTCGACCAGATTTCAAGGTTGTAGAAATAGACTCAATGATGGAATTCGCCAAAGAAAAAAGCCTACGCGATTGCATCTCCACAAGACCGGTGGATCTTTTACTTCTCTTGCGTTCACCTTCATGATACACACTTATCCACTTTTCGCCTCCTTCGAGGTCTGCAAGATTCGGTAGAATGGGGCGTGTCGATAAACTCCCAACATCGCTCCGCGTGAGCAACTGCACCGCTTGCGAACAACCATCTAAAACGTACGGCAATTCGATAAAGCGGTTCGCCTGCACTCCCTTCACTTCTACATTTTGCGATTGCCCGTTAACCCATCCTCCAAGCACCTTCGCTGTGTCTGGAACATGTATGCGTACGCGAGAACTACTCCCAGGATAAAGATCCCAATGTTGTAGCACTAACAGATCGCTGCCTTTCGGGAAGACATGAGTGTCGGTGCAAAAAATAGCTGACTTCGATTCTTGATTTGCAATAGGCGTTAACTCAATCGAAAACATCGCGTTAGTCGCGCGGTACACTTGATAATTATCGACACTCTCAAAGCCATCGAAATACTGAGGTAACTCAGTCCTCTCGGCCGAAATCAATCGCCAATTAGTAGCTTGGCTATCTATTTCATTAGGTACTGCCGCGAAGAGATTTCGCTCTTCACATTCAAGCAAAGAAACCTTCGGTACATTCACCACACTCAATCCGGACAGGGACGCTTTGCTCCTGAGCATCAGAACGTGTGGACCAGATTTCGGAACGTCAACGTCAATCTGCAATAATATCGTACCGGCCTCAATCGAAAGTTCTTTTCGTATAACGGCTCCACCATCAATGACGATTTCATCTGACCATGCCTCTGGAAGCTCAACGTAGAGAGTTTCATGGGTTGGTTCGCTGAATCTAAATTCTGCATTCATTTGCCATCGACGATCGATCCTCGTAATCGAGACCAGCTGATCATAAACTTTAGCACCAAGGTGCTTCTGAACAGCGTACGATTTCCGAAACAAATCTGTCGCGGTAGATCCGAGGTCATTTCCCTCGCTCCATACGCCAACAATCCGGCTGCTTCTGGGAAGCCACGATTCAAAAACCGATTTTTTTGGATCCAGAACGGCATTTTTGTATTCAAAGAAACCATCATCGGCGAGCCGAACTGAGTAGTCACGGGTAACCAAGTATTCAATGCCGGAACTTGAAGTGGGGGAAACCGATTTGACTATCGGAAATTGAAAAGGCTTCCCCAATGCAATCGGCATTGAACCAACGAATTCAATGACCGAACTTTGATTCTCCCCTCCGACACTAAGTAAGTAGATATCCTCGTTGCCTCGGCGGATCGGATCCACAGCAACCAACTGACCGTTAATTGTGACACTCGTGATATCTAACTCTCTACTTGCTAACACTCGGATAAGATCATCACCTTCAACCGTAGAATCAACGACCAAGCGATACCGTGTGGTCAATTGGTCGGAAGACAAGTGCGCATGATATTTTCGATCGACCGTGCGACTGGCGGCTCCCGAAGGAGTCATGCGCACCGTTAGCTCTGGGATCTTACCAACAGGCACGAAAGCCCTCTCGATCGCGCCTCGATAGCCCTGCCAACTTGCAAGAAACTGATCAACAGAAAGTGGCTCATGAGCTGCCACCTCAAGAGTGTCAATCTCTAAATCTGTTTCCGACTGGAACGCGATCCAAGGATTGGCGTTTTCTCCGAGTGCGGAAGCGATTACGTCGGGGATGACAATCTTCCCTAGCGAATCTTGATCCAGTAGCTCACCATCTAAAACATCAGTCCATACTAGCCTGATGGCGCCAGGATCGTCCTTTAACGACTGCACGGTAACTAGTCGACGAGACGGACTATAAAGCTCCGCTCCAATAAGCTTCCATGAGTCACCAATCAGTTTCGGCATTTTGGAATCCAAAATCACGAACTGGAAATTCTCCCCAGCCGCTCGTTCACCGGGCACGTCCAACTCACAGTCGATCACTGCGTTCTCCCGTCCCGACCGCACCCAATACCGCCTCGCCAATGCTTCCTGACGTGAAGCCACCTGATCTTCTCCGCCGCGCATTTCAACCTGCATTAAACCAACTGGCCCAATATCAGCCACCCAATTCCGAGAAAGGTTTTTCTGCTCCTTGACCAACCATCCAGAAGTTCCCCCAACCCGCACTGCATCAAGCGCAACCGCTGACTCAATCATCAGCTTTGAATTCGCGACCATTGGAATGGGACATTCCACTCGATCCCATGAGTCATCACTAAACATGTTCGGTGTCAAGGTGACCCGTATTTTTAGAAGGCGTTCAAGTGGCAGGGTACCAAGCCGGGTAAATTTACCGTCACGTTCGAATGGCAAGATTCGCGTCGACTTATCGATTAACTCTACACGACGCACCGAATCGTAGAGGATTGGCAACGTAATGGCCCTGCTGAGTACCTTCTCATTTTGCAAGAGGCTGTATTGAGCATCGAAGCTGTCTAACCGAATTCCCCCGTCAGCATTCTCATCATTTTGAACAAGCTTCATTCGGTAGTTTGCCGACACAAATCGACTAGAACTTGTCTGCTGATCATCATCCTTTGTAAAGAGCTCACTAAATAAATTCCGTGGTATATAAACCATTTCGCCTACAAAACTGCCGTCAGCATCTACCGGTACCAACACATCTACCGGGCCAGACGACGGCTCTGCCGCTATTGGTTCCGTGTTTTGTCCAATAGCAGGATCTATGCCTAAGAACAAAGCACTGCATGCTACCAGCAGCCCTAGCGTGACATTTGTGATAGAAAAGTCATCATCTGGATTGCTAACCTTGTTGTCAAAAGCTGCACTCACTGGCTTCTGCTGAGAACTCATCTCGCTGTCAATTTGTAACGCACGTGCCAGTAAACCGCCGGCAACCACCGGGAGAATACCCCATGCCCAATAGCCTACGGATACTGCAGGTTGAAACAGGCTGATTGTTAATAAGAAAACCAGTAGTCCAAACACGCAAAAAATTGACAGTTTTCCCAACCAAAAAGAAATGCAGAAAATCGCGAGACAGGAGAGGCAACAAAACGCGAGCACATGCTCTCTTCGAAATAACCAAATCGTATCCCCTGGCGATAACGAATTATTTCCGTATGCCTTATTCACGAAGAAAGAGCCGATCAGATTCCTAACAAAGACGCTCTCCGGATTCTCCAGAACCTCGATGTGTGTCGACATTACTATCGCATCACCTTTATCAACCCTCGGAATCTGAACTCGGCGCACAAATTGCCTGGATTGACCCCTTCGTTGCCAAACAGCATTCACTACGCTATCTTCAAAATTTGCCTTCAGTCGAACTTCATCGTCTTTTTGAGTTTCAGCAGAAATAGCAAGGTTGTCTCTCTCCAGCGAAATTAAGTTCCAGTCGTCGGGCAACTTCATTACGAAATCTGTCATGGAATAAATCTGGCATTCCACTTCTACTCGGTCAAAACCAGAGACAGAACCGCTGTATCGAATCTCTTCACTTCGAACCAAATTCACCTCGGGTCCCTTCGCTGAAACCGTCGTCACTATTCGTGGCTGCCTTGATGGATCGTACTTCAATCTTGTCCAACGATTCGAATAACCATTCGGGATCTTTATACCGGTTGGTAACACCTCATTAAATTGTGATAAAGCGATCGACGGCACCACGAATGTCGAATCGCTTCGTTCAACAATATCGAAGCTGGGGTCTAAGTACACTTCAGCTTTTTGACTTAAAACGCCTAGGATGACTGGTAGATGTAACACCGCCTCACCCACCACGGGGCGAACTCGCCGAGCATAAATACAACAGCCGTCTAGAGAATAATGTTTGAGATCTAACAGATAGTTTTCCTTACCAGATCTATTCTCCTCGATAACATGATTCAATCGGAAAGAGTCCGAACCATCATTTGGTTGCAGCCACCACTGAAAGCTCGGATCCGATGTTCCCCCGAGAAAGTCAACAGCTAACTTCTCAATCGTCTGACTTTGCGATGTTACCTCAATAATCACTTCCTCGGCAATTTGCCCATCCTGATAGCCGATCAGTAGCTTAGTATCAGCGCTAAAATCAATGCTGGGTCGAATAAGGTTCAGCGGTGGTGCACATCCGTCTAACGGCGAAAACCAAAGCGTTCTTGCATTCACGTTCGTGAATAAGTCCAAGACACCTTTCGCTTCAGGAGCACTTGCTAACCTCGACTGAACTAGTGACGTGTTCCTGCCCCAAGCAAGATCTGATGTGGGTGTGACTGCCACCAAGACTTTAGATCTTCCCTGAGCCTCACTGCGTACAAACCAACTGCGAGGCAGATTTACATAGGGTGCGTTTGAGGAGAATATCCGCTGCCCTTGCACAACTAGGCGCAATTTTCCGTCTTCGACTTCAGCAGCGTCTGGCCATAACTCAATTACTTTACCATAACGATTCTGTAAAAAAGGAATCTCACGATTTGTTTTAGAAAAGCGAAGCGACTGTATCTCCCAACCATCCTCAACCAATAGTTTCAATGGTCCAAGTCGCTCTTGATCGACTTCTGTGGTCAGTCGTGCGATAGCATCTACCCCAGTCAACCCAACCAGCAGTTGCAAGCTCACCTCGGATGCTCCTTCAGCAGGTCGCTCCGATAACATAATACGCATGCGTTTTGAATCACTAGAAGGGACACTAGTTGTAGCAATAGTTCGCCCTTCCGATTCCTGCTTAATGATCTCTCTCGAAAATGAACCTATCGTTCTTAACGGACCCGTCGCGCGTACCGTTATTAATCCATCGTCCAACAATTGCTCGCCGCTTGCATCCCAAAAACGCGGCCACTCGTACACAGAAGCCCGCAATGGATTCATAAAAGAAAGCTGGACTTCTTCATTAATTGATGCGTTGAGTGACCCCTCCAATGTTACAAGCGGTAAATGAAACCAAGCCTGTTTCTCAACACCTTTCTCGGCACCCGTAACGGTAAGAGTGGCAGTTGAGATGAAATTGCTTCTTTCGCCTGACTCAGCAACAAGCAAGTTCAAGAAACTCACACCATCTTCTTGGGCCACCTTCTCAAACGACACCTCTTTTCCGTCGATCTTGACGCTTGTAACATCCGATCCAACTACGGCAATCCTAGATGTCGGCGAACCTTGCTCCTGTTCAAATATGATCCGACTCGTCCAATCAACACCCGATGGCTTGACGTTACACTGGAGGACTGATCGTCTGATAAGAGTTGATTTTGAATTGGTCTCTAGGTCGTCTACGACCTTCAACCTGACTGCACTTAACCCTCCCGACTCCACCTTATACCAACGAACACGTTCGTTTTCTGTCGCCATCGCAAACTTTGGATCAACGTCCAACATGCGTTCCACGACAGAATTCGAAGACGTTAAACGACGATTTTCGGGAATCGCAATCAGTAGCGTATTTTGCTCCACTCGTGGCAACTGGAGTTCAAACTCGATTGCACTTCCGGCCAACCTTCCGTGACTCGTCCACAAATATTCCAGCGTTGTTAATTCATCATTGGTTCTCACGAGCGAAATAAAAGCTCTACCCTCAGAATCAAATTCATAGGGATTTGAGGAAGGCGACTCAACATCCCCCGAACGCCCGTCCTGCGTGCGCACTGCCACATTTTGCTGACCCAAAGATAGCGTATCATTGAATTCCACCTGCGGCTGCAAACGCAAGTAGCCTTGGCGGCAAATCAACTGCCGACCAACCAGTTCGACGATATATTGCGAAGAAGAAATCTGTGCAGAGGTCTCTTCGTTTGAAGCGATTTGCTGACTCGCTATGGCATCTAAAAACTGCTCGAGAGCTACTGGCAAATAATCCTTGGATACCAAAACGTCCATTTGTGAGGAGAACAACGCGATTGGTCTCACACTTCGGCCATCAGCTAGTGAACGTGGCCAAGATAGACTCGTCCTTCCTTGCGAATTCTCAACATCAAAATTCGTTGCGTTATTTTGTTCAATTGATCCATCTTGAGCGATGCTAGTGTCCGAAACGCTCTGTTCATTATCGTTTGGTGTATCTTCCGTGGTTAGTTGTGTTGATGTGCGGCCCTCGTCTTCAGAGCCGTTTTGGTTTATCTCTATTTCCTGTGCCGTCGCTAACAGCATGCTGGAACCACACATCACCCCAACAACGACGCCCAAGGCGATAGCAACCGCTATGAACTTTTGAGAAATCATTGACCGATAATGAAATCGCACGAGAG
>JAKMEW010000111.1 GCA_022425745.1 Rubripirellula sp. | reverse complement strand
TTCCTGTGCCCGGGTTTCCAACAAAGTTCATGTGCAGGCTAATGGGCATGGTGCTCAGGCCCGCATTCTTTCGCTGTTCCTGTAATTTCAGGAAATTCGCGTAGCTCTTGACGCGTTCCTTAACCGAATCGAGGCCGATGAGGTTGTCGAGTTCCTTCATAGCCTGAGCGAGGCGTTCTTCTTTGGATAGCTCGTCCTGGTCGTTCTGTTGGGTTGGTGGTCGTTGCTGTTGTTGATCCTGCTGCTGAGCCTGATTAGTTTTCTGTGGTGTGTTTGCCGAAGCGGCTGGAGGTAGGTTGCCTACTGAAGCGACTACTTGCGGGGGATTAACAGGGTTCAATGCCGCTGCAATCTCCTGTTGCATCGTTTGCAGTGCGGTTTCCTCTTCAGCCCTCATTTCGCCGTCACATTTAGCGATCAGGTTTCCAAGTCGCATGGCGATTGTTTCAACTTGGGTTTTGTTGTCAGCTAGCGGTGCGTAGCGGACAAACGGCGCAACCAGCGAGTCCCAGTGCAGGGCGTCTGCCTGGGAGAATAAACCGGTTGCGGCTTCGCGAAGTTCGATTCCCCGAAGCTTTTCTCGCCAGAGGTGTTCGATCATTTCTGCCGCAATCTGTTTCTCCGCACCCGACCATCGATTGTCGGCTCTGACGATTTCAACGTAGACCTTGATGATGAGGCCTCTGTGCAGATCGTCCATCAGGGAGATGAAAGAATCAGGATCTTCTTCGAGCAGGTTTGGGTGGCGTTGTGCGATGCATTGCCCCGAGCGTTGGTAGAGAGTGCTGCAATCACGCAGCACCCTTCTCAGCAAGCCAAGTAGTCGAGAAGTTTCCGTGTTGCTCATCTGAGGGAAGATTCAATCGCCATCAATTGGTTATTCTGCAGCAATGTCATGAGCTTGATCCAAATCATTTACCTCGGAATCTGAATCAACATCCTGATGCATCCATATGGTTAGGAGCGGTGAAATGATCAGGACAACCACAGCAGAGACAATCGCTGCGACGGCGATCGGACCAAAGACATTAGCGTAGGTCTCAACGGTTTCGGTTGGTGGGGGCAAGAGGCCTTCTTCTTCGCCGTGTTCCACCCCGGTGAATGTTGCGATAAGGGCAGCGAGGTAGTTGGAGAACGCTGTGGCTAGGAACCATGCGCCCATTACCATGCTGACAATGCTCTTGGGTGATAGTTTAGTTACCATGGAAATTCCGACAGGACTGAGGCACAGTTCGCCCGTTGTGATGAGCAAGTAGGCCAAGAGTAGCCAACCCATGTTGACCATGCCACGCGAATCCGGATTCACTGCTGCCCACCAAAGCACGGCAAAAGCGAGACCCAGTTGCAGGATTCCCAAGGCGAACTTGACGGGGGTGCTGGGCTCAATGTTTCGTTTTCCTAAGAAAACCCAGAGTGATGAAAAAACGAGACCGAAGAGCATGATGAACATTGGATTTGCAGCTTGGTACTGACTCGTTGCAACTTCCGATCCGCTAGTAATCATTCCGACATCATCGTCCGAGACCGGCCAACTGACGGTTGTGATTTCATCTAACTTCCAAGCATCGATGTCGCCCATCGTGATCAGTTTATCGCCCATGGTGTACCCCGTAAGACCCTGGGTCACATCCACTTCAACAGTCTGACCTACTTGGTCTTCAGTGATTGTTGCTTCCGCAAAGATCCGATTGACGTTGCGGTCAGTAAAAAGATTAATGCTACTTCCCGCCTGCTCGAAGAACGCCCAAAAGAGCATCGAGAAGAACATCAAAATCAGAACCACTTGCAAGCGTTCTCGGTCAATTTTCGGCGACTTATACGCTGCATAAATGAGATAGCCGAGTGCCACACCGCCACCTAAAAGTAATGCTTTTCCGGCGACGCCATCAGAGCCAACCATCCAAGCGAATAGCGGGACGCTCAGGAAAGATCCGACGTAGACGGCCCATTCCGCGGAGATCGGTAGTCCGAAGACGGGTTGTTTGAGTCGAGCCATGGAAGGCGGCGCTCCGGCCCACTGGGGCATACCCGATTTCCCAATCGCGATGTAAGAAACCAATCCGGCAATCACAAGACAGATCGCAACGAGAGCATTTGGGCCCAATGCGTAAATAACCTCATTCCAATTGAGTTGAATCATCATGCCACCGCTGGCTATAGCGGCGCACATAATCAGAACTCGTGTAATGCCTGGTGGTGCCACAAAAACGGCTAATCCAATCAGCATGCCGATCGTCGCAAGACCAAAGCCGTAGTGCCAACCATACTTCTCTCCAACATACCCACAGAGTAGAGGTGCCATCGCAGCACCAAGGTTGATGCCGATGTAGAAAATCGTAAACCCTGCATCTCGCTGACTTGAGCCATCGGGATATAGGGATCCCACCATCGTTGAGATGTTCGGCTTGAAGAATCCGTTCCCAACAATCAGTAGAGCCAGGGCAATGAAAAATGGCATTTCGCTTTCGACTGTCATCACAAGGTGACCGGCCGCCATCAAAAGTCCGCCCAAGATCACAGCCCGCCTTGCTCCGAGCAATTTGTCAGCGATCATGCCGCCGATGAAAGGAGTTGCGTAGACCAGTGAGGTGTAGGCACCGTAGATCGAGTAGGCCTCACCATCAGTCCTGCCGAGGAATCCCTTGATGATGTAGAGCACCAAGAGAGCTCGCATTCCATAATACGAAAAGCGTTCCCACATCTCTGCAAAGAACAGCATGTAGAGTCCGGTGGGGTGTCCAAAAAGCGTTTTCTGTTCCGCGATTTGTTCCGGCGATGGTTGGTTCGACATGGTGCTCGCAAGACTTGGGAGACGATCGTGGTAGGAGCGGTGAATCGACTCGTGCAGCCTCCTCACCCCGGCGAAGCGTTGATTATCACGATTTGCCCCACTCGCCGCAATCAAAGTTGGCGGCAATCCGCTTCAAAAAACATCAAATTTGAAATGCTTCACCAATCTCGGGCATCGCTGCGGTTGAGCCTATGGCGTCTGTTACACTTTGGCAACGTGATTGTCGTCGTGAAAGAAAATGCAATTCCTTCCACTCTGTTTCGCTCGATACAACGCCTGATCCGCACGTTGCATTGCTGCCGGAAAACCACTTGATTGCGACATCTGACTGACGCCACCGCTAATCGTGACCGAAATCTGTTGGTGTTCGTACTTGACGGGTTCCTCGCTGATTTTTGCCCGAGCCTTTTCCAGTTGCCCAGTGGAGTCATTCATTGAACTTCGCATCAGGATCAAGAATTCTTCGCCACCAAATCTCGCTACGGTGGCGTGCGGCGAAAGTTCTTGTTGAAGTTGGTTCGCTACAAAGCGAAGGGTCGCATCCCCGGCAGCGTGGCCGTAAATGTCGTTGACTTTTTTGAAGTGATCGATGTCAACGATGGCTAGGATCGTCGTGGTAGATGTTGAGCTATCACCGGAGAGTTCTTGTTTTGCGATTCGCTCGATCGCACGCCGGTTTGGTAATCCGGTCAACTCATCCGTTCTCGCCTCGGTCAGGTACTCGTGGATTTGTTGGGATTGTCTGGAGAGTCGTTGCTGGGCATCGACAAGTTGTGTTTCTAGTTTCGACAGTTGCGTTTCAAGTTCAGATGACGGTCTTAAATCCGATGAACTGGTCCCTGCGGTGAATTGGCGAGCGATAAAACCGATCCCCACCCCAAGCGCGAGTGAGACGAGGCTTAGGAGGATCATCTCCACGC
>JAKMEW010000066.1 GCA_022425745.1 Rubripirellula sp. | reverse complement strand
CGAAGTCTTGCGATTCGTAATCATTTTGTTGGTGATTTTTCTTCTGCATCAACCGGAGTGGAGGAGTCAGTATGAGCCCGACTTCAAACCACGGTTGTTGGTTTATCACGATGAATCACCAAGTATGCAGACGATCGATGCATTCAGAAATGGTGATTCCGATGGGATTGTGGTCTCTCGCGCTGAGTCGATACAGCCGCTACTTGAACAGGAGACATGGCGAACCCTCTCATCGGAATATGAGTTGGTGATTTCTCCAATCGGTGATCAATCGGGTGGGAATGACTCTGATGGCGAGAAATCGAATCCAGAGCTT
Organism: Rubripirellula sp.; assembly: GCA_022425745.1. GTDB lineage: Bacteria > Planctomycetota > Planctomycetia > Pirellulales > Pirellulaceae > Rubripirellula. The sequence goes on along the minus strand of JAKMEW010000066.1, from coordinate 2,881 downwards.
GTTGAGCAGTCGGATTCGAATTCACCACAACCAAAGCGATCAGGACTCACCGATCTTGATGCACCACTCAGGGAAGCGATCGACCAGCGAGAAGGATTGGCTGGGGTCGTAATGGTTTCGGACGGTGACTGGAATGAGGGACCCTCTCCGGTCGATGCTGCGGCTAAGTTGCGAGGTTTGCGAATCCCCGTTTTCACGGTCGCTGCCGGGAGCAGGGTTAAGCTGCCTGATTTGGAATTGGTCAGTGCAGATGTTCCAACCTTCGGAGCTGAGGGAAAGCCCGTGCGAATCCCTCTCACCATTGACAGTTCGCTTCCTCGAGAATCAGTGTTGACGGTAAGGTTGTTGAGCGGTGAGGCGGAGGTTGCAACGCAGGAGGTTCGCATTGCGCCCATGGGGCGCACGTTCGATGCGATGCTGTGGACACCAGAAGAAGTGGGTGATTTTGTGCTCACCATTGATCTGCCTGTTCAAAATGAAGAAAAGATTGCATCCAACAATCGAATCACGTTACCGATTTCAATCCGCAAAGAGCAATTGAAGGTATTGATTGTTGAATCACTGCCGCGTTGGGAGTATCGCTATCTTCGCAACGCTCTATCGCGAGATCCTGGGGTGGAAGTTTCCTGTCTCCTCTTCCACCCGGGACTGGAAAAAGTTGGCGGCGGCTCACTTGATTATCTCAAGGTGTTCCCGGAAGAGTTGGAAGATCTCTCGCAGTACGATGTCGTCTTCCTCGGTGATGTGGGCTTGGACGATGGACAATTAACCGAGCAGCAGTGCGAGTTGGTGCGGGGGCTGGTTGAGTATCAAGCGAGTGGGCTTGTCTTCATGCCCGGGTTTCAGGGCCGTCAATTCAGTCTTCTCACGACAGAGCTCGCTGAGTTGTACCCTGTCGTACTGGATGAAGATCAACCCGAGGGGTGGGGGTCGAGGTTGCCCGGGCATTTTGAGTTGACCCAACGCGGACGTAGCAGTTTATTGACGAAACTGGCTGATTCGGCGGAGGATAATTTTTCGGTATGGGAAGGCCTACCGGGATTTCAGTGGTACGCTCCGGTTGTCCGAGCCAAGGCGGGGACTGAGATTCTCGCCGTGCACCAAGACATGAGTAATGATTCTGGAAGATTGCCGCTACTGGTGACTCGTCCTTTTGGAGCTGGCAAGGTTCTCTTCATGGGGACTGATGGCGCTTGGCGATGGCGAAAAGGAGTTGAGGATAAATACCATTATCGTTTCTGGGGTCAAGTTGTGCGGTGGATGGCTTATCAACGCAACATGGCAAAAGGCGAGACCATGCGTTTGTTTTACACGCCTGACCAACCCAACGTTCGCCAAACGTTAACGCTGAGTGCCCACGTGATGGACTCGGGCGGAGAACCGCTTCAGGATGGGACGGTCACCGCCATGATCACCGCGCCTTCAGGGGCTTTAGATACTATCGCGTTATCAGGTGAGGGTGAGCGTTGGGGGGTTTTTGGTGGAAGATTCGAGACGTCAGAGCCTGGGCAGCACGAGGTGGTGCTTTCGTGCAAAGAAACCAATGCGACTCTGGAGACTTCATTTTTTGTGCAAGGCCAGATCAATGAACCACTCGGTCGACCCGCGCGACCTGAAGTGCTAGAGGAGATCTCGCGTGTCTCCCGAGGGCGTCATGTGACTCCAGCAGAGATTGACTCGCTACTCGATGCGATCGCTGAGTTGCCAAAACCTGAACCGACGACTCGCACCATTCAACTCTGGGCGCACCCAGCTGTGGCCGGCATCTTGCTCGTTCTTCTTTCCGCTTTCTGGATCAGCCGAAAAGTGGCCGGATTGATCTAGCTTTCGTGATCGGAAACTGAGGCGGGCTACGGCGACTTGGTAGATGCCTTGGGGATTGATATTTCAGGTTTTGTTGATTCAGATTTTGTTGATTCAGATTTTGTTGATTCGGCGGGTGGTAAGATTTCACGAGTCGGTGGTGATAATTTGGATTTCTGTGTTTCGGTTGAGGCTTGAGGATCGTTATCCGTTTCTTCGGGGTTGTTCGAACCGACAGGAGTATCAATTGGGATCGGAGTTAAGACCATTCGGATGGCGGTGCCACGTTCGGGGATAGCCTTGGTGTTCGGCGAGAACTGTAGCGAGTTTGCTTCTGCGCTACTGGCAATCGGCAAATCCATCATTGCGGTGCTGAAGTTGGAAACACAGATCATGTCCCCGCCGTCAGCCCGGTAGTACTCACGACCATCGTTTGGATCCTTCCAAAAACCGCTGCCGGAGAAGACCCAATCGATTTCGAGCGTCTTTTTGGTTTGCGTTTTTTGAACCCAAGTTTTGGCGTCCGCCGCGTTGAAGTTGCCATCTTTATCCAGGTAGCAAATCCAGACACGTACTCGCTGCCCTGTAGCAGGGACAAACTCGGGTAGGAACTGAACGGGTGTGCCGGAGCGAGTTCCGATCGCTAAGAGTGCCGCATGGACTTCGCTCGGTTGAGCAAGGGTGGCTATGATGGATTCGTGTTCTTTGCTGCCAATTGGGCACGCAAACATTTCCAAGGGACCTTCACGCATGGTGACATAGCCATCTGCGTAGACCCTTTTCTTCTTGAGGTCGACCCAAAGGTTGCTTTTGCTGATCGGTTTGGCGTTTGGGGGCGGGGCAAAGGCTGCCTTGACTTTCTCTTCCGGGCCGACATAAATCGCTTCACTCTGCGCTTTCTCTTCCTCGGATAGTGGTGTGTTGAGTGAGGTTGGTTGCGGAAGGTTTCTTGAATCAGTCTCGCTCGATTCAGCTTCGACACCGGTGGTTTTTTGTGCCAGTAGGGGCTGTGCCACGATGCCCTGTGCCACGATGCCCTGTGCCACGATGCCCTGTGCCACGATGCCCTGTGCCACGA
>JAKMEW010000053.1 GCA_022425745.1 Rubripirellula sp. | reverse complement strand
ATCTCACCTTGATCGGGATCGATGATTCGTTGAATGAGTTGGCTTGCCGATGCGTCACCCGCAAAAATGATCGAGGAATGAGTGATCCCTTTTTCGGAGTCGCTTTCCCTCGTGATGATGGAGTCCAGCCGGTCGAGTCTTAGATCCGACTCCTGCTGTTTTTCCCCGTGGCACCTGATGCAGTGACGCCGAAGGATCGTTCTGACTTCTTTACTGCCACCGTATGAATGAGCCATAGCAGGTGACTTGTCAGTGATGCTTTCTGCGGGCACCTGCCCTTCGTTTGGGGAGTCAGGTGCAGGTCTGGAATCACCGCTTGGCCCACTCTGGTTTTGAGCGATACCGCTCGGCTCAGTTTGGTTTTGAGCGATTGCGAACGAAGAGATCGTGAGGGTGCACTGGAATACCAATGTCAACCAAATCGAAAACAGTGGTTTCATGAGCCGCAATGTGGGGATGTTGCCGACAGGTAATCGACTACGCGCCAAGGTAGCCGACGGACCAAGCCAAAAATGCTTGCGTCAAATCAGTTGCACAGCCAAGGCATACGGCGAGAAGATTCGATCATTGGGGTTCGCTGTGATCGCTCTCGGTTTAACCGTGATCGCCAAGGAATTACAGATGTGAGTATAGCTTAAGGCGATGGATGATTCCTAAGTTGAAACCTCTCGCTTCAAAATTCGAGCGATTTCAGGAGCCGTGTGCTCCTCATCCATGTACTCCCCCGAGAGCCGCGTTTTACGCGGCACGTTTGAATGATACTTTCGGAAGGGATGATCTCGATTTCCGAAAGTGTTGATCGCAGCCGTACCAGCGAAGGTTAGTCCAGTAGGCTGTCGCAAACCTTAACTTCCGCCCAGTTTTCTTTGTTCTCTTCAATAAATTGAAGATGACGCTCAGCGGTTTGGTAAACGTCGTGTGCTGCTCGGTCGGCAAAGATGGTGTGAAGAGAGACGTCAAAATCGTGATTTACCGGGCGGTCCAATTCCCGATCTCGGCGGCCCACAGAGAAGCCTACAAGCCCCTCATGGTTGTCAAGGTATTTTTTGCAGGCTGCGAGCAGGGTTTCGATCGACTCGTCGCTGCGATCCTTGAGCGTGAAAAAAACGTGATGCGCGAGTTGAGCCATGGATGTCGTTCTCTTATTTTTCTCGGTGAATTGAATTAACCAACTGACGCATACTTTGCAAAAGATTCAGCTCAATTGCAACTGCCTCAAGCAGTGAGTTCCACCAGTTGTTTCGGCTGACGATTGCGATTTGCCTCGATGGCTCGCTGCTCCGTTTCTCGATCCATCAGTTGGTAGAACACATCTCGCTGCCTTGCATCGAAACCGAGTTCCTCAATCGCTTCGCGAATCTGATCGAGTGAGAGGTAATGCACCGTTCCAGCTTCGGCAACGACATTTTCTTCGATCATCAGGCTGCCCATGTCATTGGCGCCAAAGAGCATTGCTAACTGACCAATTTTTAGCCCTTGAGTGACCCAGCTACTTTGAATGTTGGGGAAATTATCAAGGTACAACCGTGAGACGGCTTGGGTTTTCAAGTACTCGAAGGAACCCGAGGCGGGGATGTGAGACAACGTGGTGTTGTCCGGTTGGAATGTCCAGCAAATGAATGCTGTGAATCCACCCGTTTCGTCCTGCACCTGCCTGAGTCGTTCGAGATGTTCAATCCGTTCTTCCAGAGTCTCGACGTGTCCAAACATCATCGTCGCGGTCGATTTTCCACCCATCTGATGCCACACTCGCATCACCTCAAGCCAATCATCAGACATCACTTTGCCCCGTGTGAGTTCATTCCGGACTCGATCGACCAGAATTTCTGCTCCGCCGCCGGGGATACTGCCAAGTCCTGCCTCTTTCAGACGCGAGAGAACTTCCTTGATGCTCAGGTTGTTCACTTTGGTGAAGTGGTAAAACTCGGGCGGGCTAAAGCCGTGAATGTTTACTTGCGGAAATTCGCTTTTGATGCTCCGCAGTAAGTCCTCATACCAATCCAACTTAAACTTCGGATGAAGGCCTCCTTGCATTAGTACTTGATTACCACCGAGTTCAACGGCTTCGGCGATTTTTTCAAGGATCTGCTCAGTCGAAAGCACATAACCTTCATCGCTTTTAGGTCCTCGGTAAAACGCGCAGAAGTGACAGACCGCTGTGCAGATGTTCGTGTAGTTGATGTTGCGATCGATGTTGTAGGTGCGGTAGCCCTCTGGGTGCAGTTTGCGAGTCACCTGATCGGCAGCGGAACCGATCGCTGCAAGATCATGGCTTTGCAAAAGCTGTAAGCCTTCTTCGGGACTCAGTCGTTCACCCGCGACTGATTTATCTAGAATCTCTCGTACCGATGTCAATTTGGTCATGGGTTTCTCAAATCGTTTCAGAGATGGAAGACTTGCTCGGAGGTGCCAATCGTAACGCTTGGCACTTTTCATGAAAGGTCTTTAAGCCGAGTTGTTCACCGGGGCCGAGAGTGAAGTGTAAGTTTTCGGCAAAGTAGCGATAAAGATCTTCGGCTGTGAGGCCGTGGGTTGCGGCTTCTTTTTTTGCAATCGACTCCAGAGATTCGAGACCCGCATCGCGACTTGCTTCGAGCATGTCAATCAATCCCTGCAGGCTCTCCTCACTGGGAACGGCTTCGCCTGGCGATCCTGATGTTTCACCGCCGCCAGATGGGTGTGGCTCTGATCGATGGGGGATGCGAGCCACCCACATCGCGAAAACAAACGGTAGTTCCGTGTGCCTGCACCAACGATCTCCTAGATCCCAGATTTCTCGGTAGATACCACGCTCGGGATGCATCGCCCGGTCGCCAATCATCAGTACCGCATCGGCGTCCACCGATTCTGCAGTTGTGTTCATCGGAAACGGAATGGTTTCGGGATGTATCCCATGCATTTCGCTCAGCAAGATCCTCACCATCGCAGCACTTGTCCGGCTGCCTTCATCCATCGCCAAACGCTTGATCTGCTTTGTGGGAACGCGGCTCAGCAAGCGGACGCTCCATACCGGTCCTCGGCACGCAATTGCCGCATTCGAGATGACGCGGTATTCCGCATCCTGATCCATCGCGCCGCGGAAGTATTCCACCGATGGAATCAGGGCAACATCTAACGCCCCACTGCGAAGCTCATCGGCTAATTGGCTAGGGAGCGCAAGCCGAAGGCTCCCATGATCTCCGAGCCTCTGTTTGAGGCCATGAATCAGTGGTTTGGTGTTCAGGTAGGAAACTGCGCCTATTTGCAGCATTTTGTTTTCCTCACGTTTCAGCCAACATTTGAAAGTCGTCGCTTACTTGAAATCCTACTGGATTGATCCGATGCCAGAGAAAACAAAGGAGATCATCTCTTCGTTCGCACTTGCGGAGAATAACTTTGATCAAACCGACAACACATTGTAGAAACAAACAAAGAGTTGAGGGAGCCGATCAGCTCTCCGCCGCAGATCTGGCTGCATCGGGTCATAGGCTGGTGCTACCCACGTTGCAAATTTGTCACAAAAATGCTCGTCAACAGCAATCAGCGTGCCAAACGCACCCCAAGGGTTCGGGACCGCAGGGAAACCTATTACGTAACCGGCTAGCACGGATTCTCGAACGGGTTGCACAATGGCCTTTGAGGTAAGTCGTAAGATGGACCGTGAAGCAGATCGGTGTGTATCCAAACGGCTCCAGCATTTGGTGAGCGACAGAGCCTGTGTGCTCAGGGGCAAAGTCTTAGCGTTTTTACTCGAAAATGATGCCGTTTTTCGATGATTCGATCCATAGTTGATCGGCGGAGACTTCAACTCGTCTTGCGTCGCGAGGGTCAAAGAAACGCAGTGTCTGTGCTCTGAGTGCAATCCATTTTGGAGAATCGGTTGCATTGGATCCTGTCCCGAGCGAACCTGTCGCATTGCCCGCAGAATCGACCTGTGTTGACTGCAACGGCATGCCGAGTGATCGCATCAGAGAGATTCTTGCAGCGGTTCGATCCTGCCGCTCGAGGTGACCTTGTTCCGAGTCTGATTCAATGCTCATGTGAGACCGAACGGGGGCCGGGCCAAACCAGTAGGAAGCCGAGGCGTACGTTGTGTCTCCGAGGATCGGGTACCCACGATGTGCTGCTTGTACACGCAGCTGATGCATCCGGCCTGTAACGGGTTTTAGTTTTACGAGTGTGCAGTCTAGTTCCGTGGAATAATGCAAAGGCTGGACTTCGGTTTTTGCCAACCTACTGCCTTCTCTTGCTTCGTCGGCAATGGTGACTTTCGCTTGACCGGGTACTTTCTTTAGATGATCGATCCACTGCGTTGGTTCTGGCGGCATCCTGCCGGCGGACCAAGCTAAGTACTCCTTCTCCACTTTTCGAGCTTCGAATTGTGAGCTCAGCAGCCTCGCGGTCCGCTTTTGAAATGCCACTAAAATGACGCCCTGAACGGGGCGATCGAGTCGATGGGGACAAGCGAAGTAATGACTTCGGGTTGCGAATTGGTTCTTCGCTCGCTGCTCAAGAGAATCAGCTTGTGGCGGTCCCTGAGTTGGGATACCTGCTGGCTTATAGAGGACCGCCGCAGATTCACCATCCCAAAGAATATTGAGTGCCGGAGATGCACCCTCAGCGGTATCAACGCCGATCTGGCTAGCAGAGTGCATATCTTTATCGCAGGCAGCGGGGTGAAGCTGCTCTTCATGGTTGAGACGATTTGGATCGCTAGGAGGCGAATCGGGTGACACGAGAGCTTGCCCTGGGCATGCTGGCCTGTGAAGTGCTGGTGACTGGTAACTATTCTGCGAAAAACTCCATCTTTGGCCAACACCAGGAAACTCGTTTCATATTCGCCAGTTCGCTAAACTGCCTCCATGAGCAAAAGTGAAACCGACGAACCAGAATCGAAAGAGATTGATCACGCTAATGACGGCCCATGCGGCAGGCGAGAAGGCGAGTTCGTTTTGCAGTCCGGATTACGGAAGTTTTTTCGCTTCAGTTTGCGTGAGGCATTGGGGCTGATGACCATCGCGATCTTGGGGATTGGGCTGTGGATCACCTCCATGAAGCTTCGCAATCAAGAGAACGAATTGCGGGTCATGCGGCAGGAGTTTGGCTACCTCGCCCCTTCGCGGAGCGATCAAATTGCGTCGTCACGCATTCCTAGCGATCAGCCATTGACTTACAAGATGCGTGTACGTCTTCCCCGTGAGCTTCCCGATGGACTTTCCTACCAACTGGTTTACAGTTCGCTTTGGGAGTCCGGAGGAACCTCCCCTGCGTGGTTTGGTTCGGTTCCCGTGCCGCAGGGCGAATCGCTGGTCACCATTCAGGTTCTCAATGATCCTAGGGACGGAAAGTGGAAAATTGCGGCGGTCGTCTCAGCGACCGAGGGCACCTCTCGCATTGCAACCGGTTTGCCTCCACCCCACGAGGTGATCTTTCGTGGTTCACATGATGTGATCAGCACGGGGCTTGGGCGGGAGACATCCCTTGTGAGTGTCGGCGAGAGGATCCGATTGCTGGACGAACGATGGGTAGTTGGTAGCCAAGGAGTGATGCTTGACGGTGGACCACCGCGGGAAGATTTGGTCGGGATTTTTGCTCAGCTTGAGCCGACCGGAACGCCCTAATTGTTGCAGTCTCGTCAGAAGCCGCTTCGCTATCGCGAGGCGGGCGACTGATGACTGAAAACCTGATGTTAGAGCGATCCAGGTCTGTAGCGTTGAGAAATAAAGACGGTCTGAGTTTTTAATACTGCAAGCTGACTCGAATCTCGCGATTTTTGATGAAAAACTATCGATTCAACATCCCGCGAGACTTGGCCTATGGTGTGCATTTGGTGATTAAATCGGTACGCTATCGGATCTTCTTTTTTATCCTCAAACCTTTTGTTTTTCATGCCACGCGATTTTCTTAAAGGGGCGTCGGACGAGTACGACGTTGTAGTGATTGGAAGCGGTTTGGCTGGCATGACGTCCGCCAACATTCTCGGCCGCGCTGGCCATCGAGTCTTGCTGCTGGAACAACATTACAAACTGGGTGGGCTTGCAACTTGGTTCCTCCGTCCCGGCGGTCATGTCTTTGACATTTCTCTGCATGGATTTCCGCACGGAATGATCAAATCTTGTCGACGCTATTGGTCGAAAGATATCTCTGATCGTATTGTTCAGCTCAAGAATATTCGATTCGACAACCCGCAGTTCTCGCTCACCACAACTTTCAATCGTGAAGACTTCACGCGTTTGTTGACTAGTGATTTTGGTATCGCCCCCGAGACGGTCAAGGAATTTTTTGATACTGCGCGTGGAATGAATTTTTACGATGATCAGGCGACAACCACTCGCCAGCTTTTTGATCGCTTCTTCCCCGGACGTAACGATGTTGTCCGTTTGTTGATGGAACCGATCACTTATGCCAACGGATCGACTCTAGAAGATCCTGCCATCACTTATGGAATTGTGTTTAGTAACTTCATGAGCAAAGGGGTTTTCATTTACGAAGGCGGGACTGAAGATCTTGTGGCGCGAATGAAGAAAGAGTTGATCTCCAATGGCGTTGATATTCGGATCAATTGCCCGGTCGACGAGATTGAAGTCGCTGGAGGTAAAGTTTCAGCGGTAAAAACCCACGGTCGCCGCATTGCGTGTAAGGCGGTCGTTAGTAACGCGAATCTTAGAACCACGCTCCTCAAAATGCTCGGTCCTGAAAAACTCGATCGCGATTATGTTGATCGAGCCAGTGGTGTTCGCCTGAATAACAGCAGCACGCAGGTCTACATGGCGTTAAAAGAGGGCGAAGAAATCGACGAGTCTTCAGGCGACCTGTTTTTCACAAGTACCGCTAAGGATTTTCGCACCGACCTATTGCTCAGTCGGGACATTACCAGTCGAACCTTTAGTTTCTACTACCCAAAGACTCGTCCCCAAAAAGATAAAAAACGATTCGCAATTGTTAGCAGTACGAATGCGAATTGGTCTGACTGGGCGGATTTGAATGAGCAGGATTATGAAGCGAGCAAAGAAGATTTGATCGAAACCACGCTCGATGCCCTCAGTCGATACTTGCCTGATATCCGTTCGAAGATTGATCGCGTTGAAGCCGCCACCCCCAAGACTTTTCACCATTACACTCAGCATGAAATGGGCGCTAGTTTCGGCACCAAGTTCGAGGGGCTCTCGGTGAGTCGTGAATTACCACAGCAAATTGGTGGGATGTATCACGCCGGTAGCGTCGGGATCATCATGAGCGGATGGTTGGGAGCAATCAACTATGGTGTAATCGTTAGTAACGAGGTGGATCAGCAACTCACCCAAGAAAGCTCACACACTTAGAATTCTCGCGGCGATAGAGTTACCAAGGCAACAAAATGGCGATCTGCAGATACAAAACAAGTGAAGGTGCGGTTGAACACGCGATCTACCAAAATGGGCGGGTCTGCCCACTGAGGGTGCTTGGGGTCGACTTAGCCGATGATGCGGATGTTACTCAACTTGGAAGACAGTGGTTCCGCGACCTTCCCGTGCCACGAGACGACCAATGGGAGAACGCACCAGACCGGTTGCTGCCTCCCGTCCGAAATCCTCAGAAAGTGATTTGTATCGGACTCAATTACAGAGATCATGCAATCGAAACCGGGTCAGAGATACCAACCGAGCCAGTGGTTTTTAACAAGTTTCATTCGACCATCGTTGGTTCGGGCGACAACATTGTTCTGCCACGCGTCTCCAATGAGGTGGACTACGAGGCTGAACTTGTCGTTGTCATCGGAAAGACGGCCAAGCATGTCTCGGCGGTTGATGCGATGGATTATGTGCTCGGTTACACCTGTGGCCAC
>JAKMEW010000450.1 GCA_022425745.1 Rubripirellula sp. | reverse complement strand
CTGTAAACCCTCCAGTTTCTGATCAATCTCATCCAGTGCGTCACGAATCCACATCCGAATGTCGGTACTGACTTGGTCATTGCGGCTGCGTGCGGTGTGGAGCTTTCTGCCCGTATCGCCAATACGGTCAATTAACGCTTGTTCCACATGCATGTGGATATCTTCAAGCTCAAAGCGAATAGGAAGAAGATTTGCATCAAGTTCTTTCTCGATTTCTAGCAGCGTTTTCGAGATGAGCGAAGATTCTTCGCTGCTCAGCAGGCCGACTTCGGCAAGCATTTCAGCGTGGGCGGTCGATCCTTGGATATCGTGCCGATAGAGCCGTCTGTCAAAGCTGATACTTTCTCCAAACGCTTCCATGCGTTCATCCGCGTTTGCTTGAAAGACACCACTTCGGGATGGACTGTTCACTTCGATTCCGTCATCGGTAGGAGGAATGGGGCTGCGGTGTGTTTTACCACTCGGTGTGCGTCGAGACAGCAATCTCTGGATCACATTATCGTGTCGCATTTTAAAATGACGACCCCAGTTAAGCGGCTTTCTTAGCGGAAACCTCCTGAAGAGAAAAGAGTTTCCTCTGTTTCGAAATTCAAATTGCGACCATGATAAAGGCGAATCTCAGTTTGAGTTCCAAATTGACCGCGTCAATGCCCTCTTATTATGTCGAGGTTCCATCCGATGTTCCGAGTGCTCAGCAGTGATCGATTATCGGTGATCCCAGAACTGAGGAAAGGCAAATTGCGCAGGTTTGAGTGTCTCGTCGCTCTTTTTAGCCTTATTAGCTGTCAGCCATTACTAGGGCAGAATCTCATCGGTAGAGCCATTTTGGGCGAGCCGTACGGTGTGGCAATGGTCGAGATACCGATTCTGAACCCTGTCTCCGGCCGAGATGAACTACCGCTATCTGTTCGCCGGGTTGGCGATGTTGTTGCCGGAGATCCGGTTCTATTCCCAGCGAGCCAAGATTTAGTTGTCGAGGTTGCGCCACCGTCCCAAAGAGAATTACCACCCGCAGGTGGCGGCCGTTTACTTGGGCGTGTTGGGGAGCTTTTTCGGGAGCTTTCTGGTGATGATTCCACTCGTTTTCAAACCGTTGCACGACGGGCTTTTTTTCTGTTCCGTGGTAGCAACCCTTTTAAGGTTGAGATTTGGGATGAGAAAAGAACTTACGGGGAGCTTTTGATCGAGCCGAGCAAGGAACCGACGATGCACAGAGACTTACTCTTAGCATGGTGGGACGGTTATTTGTCGGCGGTTCAAAATCAGATTGCCAAGGCGGATTATCCAACGGTGGTGGAAAGTTACCTGCTGACAACGCTTGCACGTCAAAATCAATTACCGTTACCAGAATCATTTATCGCGCGAGATGACGTTGAAGATCATCTCGTCGATGCTCTCAAGTTGATAGGCGGTGCTGAGGAGGTGGGCGAAGCCATTTTCCGATTGGCGGCAGTTGGGGTGCCGACGGACTTTTCTTCCAGTCGGAAAGAGCTACCGAAGCCTCCAACCTGGATTCCGGTGGAGGTGCATGATGAGATCGACGATTCGAATCCTATTGAGCCAATTGCAAGCCGTGTTCCGCCCGAATGTTTTTACATTCGATATGGTTCGTTTGAAAACTATCTGTGGTTCAAGGATCTCTCGGAGGCCAATGGCGGCGATATTTCCAAGTTAGTCACTCTCCGCGGAGTTGAGCGGAATATTTCAGGGCGTGTCGAGAGGCAGTTGGCGTTCCGCATGACGCAACTTTCACGTGTCCTTGGAGGCACCTTGGTGCAGGATCAGGCATTAATTGGTCGAGATTTATACCTGACTGATGGAGCGGCATTGGGTGTGCTTTTTCAGTCGGCTAACCCCGCCGTGCTTCATGCATCGATGTCTGCGGACCGGCGTAAAATCGCTGCGGAAGATGACGATTTGACGATTGAGGAGGTGGCAATAGCAGGGCGATCTGTGTCCTTCCTGAGCAAGCCTGATGGGAGCGTCCGATCGTTCCTGGCGATCGATGGCGACTACTTGCTGGTGTCTAACAGCCAACACATCATCGAGCGTTTTTTTGAAGTCTCGGAAACGGGAGCTTCACTCGCGACGACAATCTCTTTTCGCAAGGCACGCGGTTACATGCCTCTGAGTCGCGACGATACCGTTTTTGCCTATTTCTCTCCTGAATTTTTTCAGGGGCTAGTATCTCCTGCTTACATGATCGAGCTGAGGCGTCGACTGTTTGCGAAAGCAGATCTAATCATGGTTCAGCTTTCCAGGTTGCTTGCGAGCGATGCTGTTTCACCGAGTGTTAAGGCTCCGGTTTCAGAAGATCATCCAACGGATTCGTCGGATGTTGCAAGTATCGATTACCTGATTCAGCATCGCTTTCTTCCGGCTCAGTTTGGAGAACGTGTCGATGGGAGCGGCGTGTTTGAGGTTGGCGAAGAGATGATTGATTCATTGAGAGGATCTCGTGGGACTTTTAGGCCGATTTGCGATATCGATTTAATCGAAACCAGTGACGAGGAGGCAGAGTGGTATCAACGAATTGCAAACGCCTACTCGGCTCAGTTCAGTAATTTTGATCCGGTAATGGTCGGGGTTCAACGTCGCTGGGTTGAGCGGGCCGCGGGAAAACAACAGGTCTCGATTCATGCTGAAGTTGCACCATGGGACCCCGGCAAATATGGTGAATACGCGCAACAGTTAGGGCCTCCCACGCGGACGGAAATGCGATTCGCACCAGACGATATTGTTTCAGTGCAGGGGCATGTGGCGTCAGAATGGCTGGGGCCGCCCACGCACCTCTTTGCAGCAATCAAGGATACGATCCCACCCGATCCATCACGATTTGCTGGCGTTCTAAAAGCCTATCTGTCAATCAAGCAGATTCCGGGGTATTTGGGTGCATGGCCACAGCCAGGTGCTCTTGATCGTTTGCCTCTTGGTCTGGGACGCGGTCGGCCGGTTGGCCCGGGGA
>JAKMEW010000488.1 GCA_022425745.1 Rubripirellula sp. | reverse complement strand
ACATTTCTCAAATTGGATCGGATGGATTGCCCTGCTGGCAACCGTACCCCCAGCGATCATTTCGATGCTCGTGCTGTTTCCGGTTCGCAAACATGCAATCCGACTATCTCTACTTGATGAACCCTCCGGGCATAGCACTCACCTTCGTGCGACGCCACTGGGTGGTGGGATAGGGATCTGGTTGGGCATCGTCACGAGCTTTCTGGTGGGGACCGGTACCGTCGTGGCATTTCGTCAAAGCCCAGAACTGACAGAGAAACTTCCAGAGACTTTGGTTCCGTATCTCGAGGGTGCTTGGTCACGGATGGGTCAAATCTGGGGCTTGATCACTTCTGCAACAATCCTGTTTGTGTTGGGACTGCGTGATGACCAGCGAGGTGTAAGCCCCTACGTCCGGCTGGCCGTCGAGTTTGTGGTGGCAGCGTTTGTTGTCTATGGCCTCAACTTTAGACTCACCGCCTACATCGGTTTCCCTTGGCTCACCGGATGGCTATCCGTGATTTGGATCGTTGGTGTGATCAATTCGTTCAACATGCTAGACAACATGGATGGTCTCAGTGGAGGCGTTGCAGCCATCATTGCTGCGGCGATGGCGGTTGTGATGCTCACAACACCCGATCCAGGTACAACTCAGCCTCAGATCTTCGTGGCGATTCTGCTGTTGATCACCTTTGGTTCAATTGCGGGCTTCCTGTTTCACAATCGGCCGCCAGCAAAAATCTTCATGGGTGACGCGGGAAGTTACTTGGTTGGGTTTCTCATCGCCGTCTCGATGCTGATGGCAACCTACGCGGGTAACGAATCCAAACCGCATGCCGTGCTTGCGCCGCTGTGCGCGATGGCAGTGCCGCTATATGACATGACGACCGTGCTGTGGATTCGCCTGAAGGAAGGGCGAAGTTTATTTGTGGGTGACCGCAGTCACTTTTCGCATCGTTTGGTTGAACTGGGACTCAGTAGGACTCAGGCTGTGTTAACCATTCATCTGGTCACCGTCACCTGCGGACTCGCGGCGATCCTGATGACACACGTCTCAATCTATCAGGCTGCAATGGTCTTAGGGATCGTTGCGTGCATGCTGTTTCTTATCATCATTTTGGAATCCACCGGATGGCGAAAAGACAGCGAATAAAGTCTCCGACGCGAGCGGACGAGAACATTAACTCTGCTGCAGGGGACCGCCCGCAAAGCGTTCAGGGAATTCGCTTGACCTCCCATATCGCCCTCGGACTCCTCGGAGCGATCACGGTTTATCTCGGCTATCACCCGAGCGACAGCATCGCAGTAGAAACCGGCGACGCTGTTTGGTTCTGCTTCGCCGCCATACTGCTCTGGTGCCTTTGCACCACACAATCTTTTTCATCCAAGACGAATGCCACCAAGACGAACCTCACCTCTCGCTTGGTAATTAGCCTGCCGTGGATGATTGCAGGTTGGGTAGCCGTCTCAGCAATCGCAAACTCTCAAGACGGCAACTTGCGCGCAGCGACGAATGAAACTTGGGTTTGGGTTGCTGCGGCATGCCTGTTCCATGCAGTACGAACTCAAGTCACTTCGATCCAAGCTCGCAGAGAGTTTATAGGCTTGCTGTTAGCGATCGCTGGTGGTTTAGCCGTGCATGGGATGCATCAGTATACGATCAGCCTGCCACAGAACCGGGCTGACTACCGCGCTAACCCCGAAATGATCCTCGAGCTTGCCGGAATCGATGCCCCCGAGGGATCGGCGGAACGAATGATCTTTGAAAACCGACTCATGGACGGTGGTCCCTCTGCAACCTTCGCCTTAGCCAATACGCTCGCTGGCTACCTGTTGGTGGGAAGCGTTCTCAGTGGCTGTCTGTTGATGATGAGCTGGCCCAAGCAGAATCTAAAAATACGAATCTCATTGGCGATGCTCATGCTTCTATGCGTTAGCAGCCTCCTTGCAACTCGTAGTCGCACAGCGACGATCGCGATGTTGCTTGCCTTCGGAGCCTTGCTGGTTACACAGATTGGATTGGTACGTCGACGACGCCAAGTGCTCATCGTTGGCATCTCTTTGCTGATGGGAATAGCCATCACCGGTGTTGCCTACCTCGGACTCTATGGAAATCGCGAGTGGTTTGAGCAGGCACCAGCATCACTGGCTTTTCGGTTTCAGTACTGGAGATCGACCTGGCAAATCGTCAGTGATTCCCCTTGGTTCGGCTGTGGACCGGGGCAGTTCCAAGCGATTTATGAGCGATACCGCGAGTTATCAGCGAGCGAACAGATTGCAGAACCTCATAACTTTCTGATGGAGACGTTGGCCACAGGTGGATTCCCCGCCTGCTTGATGCTGATCACTCTGGGGTGGCTAATCCTGCTTCGATCTCTCGAAAACGACACGCATAATAAAGCAGATCATGCTGCCATCGCGGAATCGATTGAAACTCAAGCGGTCAGCGATCTTCCGCGCGTGGGAGAGACACAAGGCAACAACCTCGGCCGATCCATACGATTGGGTGCAATAACGGGACTCGCCTTCGTTTGGGTGTCAGGTCTGATGGCGTTATCCTTACCCGATGTTGAAGCATCCCTGTTTGTGATCCCGATCGGAATCGCACTGATCGTGTTGCTCACGCCCGTTATGCAAAAGCTATCTGAGCGAGAAATTTCACGAAGCCTCCTCATCGCGATGGGCTCGCTCCTTTTGCACCTGTCGATGTCGGGTGGCTGGACGGTGCCGGGACTGGCTGTTCTGATTTGGGTGGGATTCGGAATCCTCTCAAGTCGCTTTGAGTCAGCAAATCCACCTACCGAGTCCGCCTCGAATAACGTTTCAGTTTCCAAGCATGTATCCCAGGCCCACACCTTCAAAACAGCTGCCCGATTGATCGTACCCGCAGCAGTACTCACTGCGTTCGTCTTGATCACCCTACGACCGGCTGTGAATCAAAAACGACATCTCGCTGCAATCTCGAATGCACAATACTTCAACAATACCCAAGAGCTTGAACGGCGTCTGATTGAGTTTAAGTCCAACGAGAGGTGGTCGCCGGAACCGGTTATTTGGCTGTCAGATTCGTATCGATGGCAGATCATTCAAAATGCAAAACCGTCACGTGGCGATCGAACCAAGCGATGGAAAGAGACACTTGATCAGATACGTCAGCGATCAGGAAATGATGCGGGTATCGAGCGAATCATTGGTATTCAAGCGATTCATGTTTACCAGCGATGGGGCGAGGAAGAAATGCTGCAAATTGCCAAAGAAGCCTTCGACAGGGCAGCAATACTTAGCCCTGCGGACCAATGGATCGCCGCTCAACGATCCCTCATCTATCAAAAACTCAACCAATCCACGGAAGCACAGAACATCGCGCGACAAGCCCTCGCACTCAGCAAGCTGGGTGGAAACATCGAACGAGATCTAACCCGGCAGTTGATCTACCCATTGGAAGTGATTGGCAAGGCAGCTGAAAACGGTCCTCTTCGAAAGGATGCCTCAACACTGCTAGCCGAGCAAGTCGGAGTTGGACAAGAGTAAACGGACATCGCCACAGAGTTCGTGAGCGATGGGAATCGCCAAATGGGTGTGATCTCCAACCGATGTCGAACCGTCACTGGCGTTCCCTCGTACTAGAAAGCCAGAGAAGTACGGTGTTGAAACGAATCTGGCGGAGGTAGAGCTCAGGACCGGTGAACGAGCATCCTTGAGTCGGTTCTCGAGATTTTCGAAAACTGAGAACAACGAAGACTCTAGGATCGGCGTGATCATCCTATCCCTTGACTCCGCTGCACCCGCCAGATTCGTTCCATTTTTCCTAAGCGTTGGACGAGCACTCGATCCCTTGGTGATCGACTGCAATCCGGCGGCAATTGCCACTCAACGCCTGGGACGGCACAATACTTAAGAGTTGCAGTATCGAAATCAGTATTTCGAGAGCCGTACCGCGGCACGACTGACGCGAGTGGGGATCCTGACCGGGCATTGATAGACGCCTTGCCTCCATCTCGCGTTCTCCTCAATCCTTGACTCGACACGACGAATCCCGATGAAAAACCTGTGGACCTGGATACTACTTTCAGCACTGCTTGGAATCGCAACCGCTGCCGTGGCCAACTACACGACCTTTGGAAGTCGAGAAGCTTTCTTCGGACCCTTCGGAACCAACAACGAGATGACGGCCGCCGATCTGCCGGCTTACCGCCAAAGCCTGCTGCCTGACGGACGTCCTAAGGTCGAGCTTGTCGATGAGCCGAGTTTCGACTTCGGTCTAATGGCGCCCGATACCGAGGGCGAGCATTTGTTCCGTGTGAAGAACATTGGAACCGGCGACCTCAGACTTCGACTCGGAGCAAGCACCTGTAAATGTACCCTGGGTGATTTGGAGAAAGAATCACTCGCACCAGGTGAAGAAACGGAGATCAAACTCAGTTGGACTGTCAAAGCGGGTCTCACGGAATTCTCTCAATCAGCAGAGGTGATTACGAATGATCCCGACGCCGTCGTGATTCGATTGGCGATCACGGGTGAAGTGGCTCGAGAGATTGATCTGGTTCCCGAGACATGGACCTTTGGAGAGGTGGCCACCGGTGAGGCCTTTGAGGTGACGGGGAAAGTTTACAGTTTCCTTGATACGGACATTGAATTGACGGACCTCGTCTTCACGAAAGAGGAATTAACTGAACTAAGTGAATTTGAGATTTCACCGTTCACCCCAACCGAAACGAATGACGGGATTCGTGGAATCGCGAGGCAAGGCTTCGTGGTCACCGCTCGTGTAAAACCCGGACTTCGCCAAGGTGCTGTCTCGCAGAACCTCAGAATGCAATTGAACCGGCTTGACGAGTCAGGCAAGGTGATTCCGAACGAAGACGGACTCAATGAATACATTAACGCACCGAC
>JAKMEW010000476.1 GCA_022425745.1 Rubripirellula sp. | reverse complement strand
GTTATCAACTGGATGATCTGGGACGTGCCACTTTCCGTTATCTACTGCCTGGGGCAGCTGTCGAAGACAAATTTGTTCCGGTCGTTGGGCTGATCACTTCGTCGATCACTCGTGAGTTAACGATTTCGCCAAAGGATCTTCCTGAGGGTGAGTAACTGTTCTACCGAGCCGCGGTAGGTGACCTGACGCTCGAAGCCGATGGTAGGTATCGCCTTAATGATTCGATGCTTATCGAGGTGAAGTCCACTGGGGCCGAGGCATTCATGCGTCAGTCGGAAGGACAGTCTGAATTGTTGGTGCCTGTGGATGGAGTGACCACTATCGAGCAGCAGATCGTCTGGTGATCCGATGGTTTTTGAGTCGACCTCGGTGAGAGGTTCGGCAATGTTTGATTGGTTCGCCCGTTAGAACGGAGTGAGCCGTTATTGATCCGTATTTTATTCCTAATTGCTTTCCTAACTAAAACGACAATTATCATGCTTCGTTTTGCTTTGATCTTATCGCTCATCGCTTTCACTGGCTCGTCGCTTGTGCATGCTCAGGATGCACCGACGGAAGCTGACTATTATCCGATCACACCATTTGAGATTCCTGAGGGTGTGGTGTTGGAAGCATCTGGTTTTCAAATGATGCCCGATGGCAAGATGGCTGTCTGCTCGCGACGCGGCGAGGTGTGGATGATCAATGATCCATTTTCACCGACCGTTGCTGCGTCGCAGTTTCAGAGGTTTGCACATGGCTTGCATGAAACGCTCACGCTTGCGTACCGGGATGGTTGGCTTTACACCACGCAGCGATCAGACGTAACGCGAATGCGAGACAGTGACGGAGACGGATTGGCTGATGAGTTCGAAGTTGTGAATGATGGTTGGGGGATTAGTGGAGATTACCACGAGTATGCATTTGGATCGAAGTTCGATAAGAACGGTGACATTTGGGTCGTCCTGTGCTTGACCGGTTCCTTCAGTAGTTCGGTTCCTTATCGCGGATGGTGCGTGCGGATCAATTCTGAAGGAGAAATGATTCCCACTTGTAGTGGAGTTCGGTCACCCGGAGGGATTCGAGCCAATCATCTTGGCGACATGTTCTACACAGATAATCAGGGTCCCTGGAACGGAACCTGTGCACTGAAGCACCTACCCGAGGGTAAGTTTGTCGGACACCCCGGCGGTTTTGAATGGTACAAACTGGCGGAGCCTTTTCTCGGTCCCCGTCCTGAGGAACCGACCAGTGGTAGTCGCTTTATGACCGAGGCCAAAAAACTGCCCCATTACGAACCACCGGCCGTTCTTTTTCCCTACAACAAAATGGGGAAGTCTGCCGCAGGGATCGCATGTGACACCACAGACGGGGAATTTGGTCCATTCAAAAATCAAATGTTTGTCACCGACCAGTCCTACAGCACTGTAATGCGATGCTACCTCGAGAAAGTGCAAGGTCATTACCAAGGCGCATGTTTTCCCTTCCTCGAAGGTTTCAACAGCGGTTCCCTCGGGCTTGAGTTGACCTCCAATGGAAAACTGTTTGTCGGTGGGACCAATCGTGGTTGGGGTTCGCGCGGACGTAAGCCTTTTGCGATTGATCGCGTCGATTGGACCGGCAAAGTGCCATTCGAGATTCATGAGATGCGTGCCAAACCCGATGGCTTTGAACTCACTTTCACCGAGGCAGTTGATTCAATCACGGTCGAGGATACCGCTTCCTACGCCATCAGCACCTACACCTATATTTACCAGTCAGCATATGGCAGTCCCGAGGTGGATCACACTGAGCCAAAGATCACCAAGGCAGTTGCCGGTGATGATGGTAAGAGTGTGAGATTGTTCATCGATGGACTGCAGGAAGGCCATGTGCATGAACTGCACAGTGACGGCGTGCGAAGTCAAGCAGGCTTGCCGTTGTTGCACAGCGAAGCCTACTACACGCTTAACTACCTTCCGACTGAGTGACCTCATTTAGTTCGGAACTCAATCCAGTCGACGTTCATCAAGCCTCCTCGGTTTTTCTCGTTTTTGAAGACGAGGTAAAGATCCGTGTTTCCAGCGGAGGCTTCCAGAGGTGCATGGATGGTGTGGAATGCATCCCAGGAACCGTTGACTTCGACTTCAGCGGAACCGAGCATTGGTCCGTCCGCTGAGTCCCTGCGCACCTCGATTACTCCGCCTGCACCCGCACTGGTGACACTGAAGTCAATACTCGAGATGCGGTCGAGTGAGATCCGGTTGAACTTCAAGTAGCCATCATGCTCGATTCCTCCCATGAATGTTTTGCCTTCCGCTTTGTCGGAACTTAAGCGTTGGGTGCCTTTGATTTGGTCGGCTGCCTCTGCTTGCATGTGGCGATTACGTAGGAGGATCTTGGTTGACCCTGCTAATTTCGGTAGGTTGTCACGCCCTAAGTCGACGTAGGTTGCTTCGATCTCGATCGCCCCTTTGAGCTTGGATACATCAAGTTCGTTGCGAAAACCGACCGCGGTTGGGTTGGATGAATCCGCGGTGACAGAGTAGACAAACTCAACCATCCTCAGAACCTCAGCGGGGGTGTGCTGCAGGTGGGGAAGCATTCCAACTTTTCCCCAAACACCGGTCGATCCATTGAGTACTCGCTGAACCGATTTTTCAATTTGATGTGGGTCGTTTCGGTATTTTTCGGCAACCTGCAAGAAGCTGGGGCCAACTCTTGGGCGGTTGATCGCGTGACAATTGAGGCAGTCACTTTTGCGGATCAACGCAAGGCCTGGGTCAACGATTGCATTCTCCGCCGACTCATGACTTGCCTGCATCGCCTCCACGCTAATTCGAGAGCTCGCAGCACTATCAATGAACTGGAGTTCTTGTTCTTCGGCAAGAGCAGGGTCGTTGGTTCCGTCCTCGAAGTCGGTGACCGTCATGCGGTAGGTGATAGGTTCCGAGGGATCAAAAAAGTCACCATTTTGTGGGGTAAGGAATTCAATGATGGGCCGAGCATTACCAACGACGATCGGCATGGAGGTGGAATCTTCGCCTCCATTGCCGTCGTTGCTTAATAACTTGACGGTGTAGACGCCGGGTTCGCTAAATGTGAAGTCAGCCTCATCCCCCGATCCCAGCTCAAACGGTTGCGAGTTTTCGATGTCATTTCGTACCGCTGTCCAGCGGTGGTTCAGTTTATCTCCGTCTCGATCGAATGATTTTTTGGCCGATAAATGAACGGCTAGTGGTTCTCGCCCCACGGTATGGTCTGCAATGGCGACTGCTTTGGGAGATCGGTTGCCGCGAACATAGTCGATGCGAACCAGTTTGGCGTCAGGGTTCACGCCCCACGTTTCGCCATACTCAATGACATACAGCGATCCCGATGCATCAAATTGAAGATCGATTGGGCGGATGAAAGACATCTCGGGTAAGAATCGCTCGACGCTTTCGAGGTCACCTTGATCATTCAGGTGAACGGCATAGATCATGTTCCTTGACCACTCAAAGGCGAACAGTGTGGATTCGTAGCTTGCGGGAAATTGATTGTCCGCTTTGCGTTGCTCATCAAAGTAGTAGACCGGCCCAGCACAAGCCGTTCTGCCACCTGAGCCAATCGCTGGGAATAGATCGGTGCCGCCGCCTGGGTAATAGATCATTGCCGGTTGTGCCGGTGGGAGTTTTGTGGAGCCGGAGTTGTTGACTGACTGATTCTCGGGGTGCAGCGGGTCTTGCTGTGATCCAATTTCACCCGTGTTGAAATTGACCGTGTGGTAGGCAAAGTTGTTGCCGATGAAATAGGGCCAGCCGAAGTTACCCGCTGATCTCGCTTGATTGATTTCATCGTAGCCGCGTGAACCCCGAGGGCCATCCTGACCAGCATCTGGTCCGACGTCACCCCAATACAGAAAGCCCGTTTTCTGATCGACATTGATACGCCAAGGGTTCCTGCAGCCCATCACGTAAATTTCAGGATGCCCAATGGAACCATCCTTTGGGAATAAGTTGCCATCAGGAATGGAGTAGCTGCCATCGGATTCGGGATGGATTCTGAGTATTTTTCCGTTGTAGTTTTTTGTGTTCGCAGAGGTGCGTTGCGCATCCCAAGGGCCACGGTTTTCTCGCTGGTCGATCGGGGCATAACCTTGCGAGTCATTGAACGGATTGGTGTTGTCCCCTGTCCCGATGTAAAGATTTCCATCGGGGCCAAACTCCAATGAACCGGCGTGGTGGCAACATTCGCGTCGCTGTTCCTCGTATTTAAAAAGAACCTTTTCGCTTTCTAATTGGAGTGCTCCGTTCTTGAAGTCAAAACGGCTGACATGCTGACCAGAAAAATCAGGCGGTGAGTACTGGAGGTAAATCCATCCGTTCTCTTCAAACTTAGGGTCCAAAGCGAGGCCGATTAGGCCGTTCTCTTGCTCGGTGGTGACTTCTAGTTTGCCGATGGTTTGCATTTCACCTGTTGTCGGATTCAGGTGTTTAATGGTGCCGCTAATCTCGATCAAGAAAATCGTCTCGTCAGGTGCAATGGCTAATTCCATCGGTTGCACGAGATCGGTTGCGACGATGTGTTTCTCAAATCGTTTCGGGTCGACTGTCTCAGCCAAGCCGTCAAGACTCGTGCTGCTCATCAGTGTCAATGCGGCAAGCCCGCAAAAGATTCGCGAGTAGACTTTTGATGCGTTGTGTGGGGTGTTAAACATGTTTCAGGATTCCGGGAATTGGAGACGCATCACGCCCATCGTGACGCGAAAACGCAGGTCGATCACTTGCGGCAGCGATCATTGTTTTTGGTGGGAGAGTCGATTGTAATTCGAATCGCGTTGTGCTTTTTTTTTGCTGAGGGTAAACGCCAAGAAATACGGTGCCCAGACCTTCTAAAGGTATATCAAATTGCCTTTCGATTCACCTATCTTTGCGTTCATTGTTGCGTTTGGGGTCATTGCTTTCCTTGTGGGGGTTGGCTGACAAGCTGTCTTAAAGCTTCGGTGACTCTGACCGCTTGCTGCTCGCTCATCTTTAGAAATCGATCACGTCCCTGTGTGTCTGCTGTAAAGTGGGTATCTGCTGTAAACACGGTGTATCCATCATTTTCAGTGCGGACGCTCCCTCGGTCGCTAAGTGTGAAGTATGGATCATTGGGACGGACGGCATAGAGAACACTGGTTAGATCCCAAGATGGCCGGTCATGGTTCGGGCCGCTATGGAGTAGGTAGGCTTCCTTGACGATGTGTTTCGGTGCATATTCAAAGTCTCGGGCAATGCTCTCTCGCGGGTAGGCGACACGGGTGCCAATGTTAAAGTCACTCCAGACAACGGGGCAATGATTTGGCCATTGGTTACAAAATCGCTGCATTGCACCGATGCCGTTTTTGACATTTGCTTCGAGGTAATGGTCGTTGCCATTAACTGGTTCAAAAGCACCGGCCATGACGGATACAAGACGCACCTTTTTGCGAACAAGCTGTTGGCCCGTGAGTGGGCTGATTTGATCTGCCTGGGATTCAATTAGATCAGCGAGGTTGGAGGCGAGTCCGACTTGAATGATCACCATTGACTGATCCGCCGCCGCGGACAGTGTCTGTCGGAGGAGCGTGACCGCATCGGGTGCCTGTTCGCTGCTGGTAAGGTCATGGTGATAAGTGAGTCGGTTTTGTGTTTCTTCTTTGCAAAGATGCAGATACTTGCTTTCTCGCCTCTGTGCGTTCCTTGTCACACCAATCGGGATGTCTGGACGGCCGTAGAAGGTGTTCACGGCATCGGTGAAGGGGGCGGTCAGTGGGTTGATTTTCGAGATGGTGATCGCGTGGATGATGCACTCGCCACGATCCGCGAGGGTATGAAGCATTGCGAGTGCTAGAGCGTCATCAACATCACCAGAGATATCGGTGTCGAAAATGACGTTTACAGGTTCTGCTGCAGAGACCTTGGGGGTTTTGCAGGCTTGCAACGTTGCGAGGACAAGGGCAAGCAAGGTGAGACTTCGATAGAACACGGACTGGCTTTTTTGTGGTGTGAGAATTAAGGGCGGGCGAGAAATTATTAGCTGCGTGACCTTGTGAGCAATGATGATCTCAGTGCGTCTCAAAAGGCGTGTTTCGACTGCTGCGTTTCGATTTGTTATCAGGAACGGGGTGGTGTTGCCAGTCGCGCGTCGACCTCGCTGAGGTACTCCTTCAAACGTTTTGCGAGTCGATCAGCAACTTCAGGTTGGTGTTCAGAGAGATCGTTTGATTCTGAAATGTCAGCTTCCAAATCATAAAGTTCAACGTGATCTGTTTCGGGGAACAAGAGTAATTTATTACGTCCAATTCGTATCGCCGAGTGAGGGTGTGTCTTGCTGACTTTGAAATCATTCACACCAATCTCTTCGATGGCAGCGGCGTATCCCGTTTCTGGGTGGTAATAGGGGAAGTGCCAAATGATTTCTCGTTCGTGTTCCCTGTTTTCTTTTCGTGCCTCCACGCCCAATAGAGCAGTAGCGAAGCTTTGCCCATCAATGGTTGCATCAAAATTGGGTTCGGATGAGTCTTGGTTGCATAGTTCCAGAAGGGTTGGCAGGATGTCGTAGCCAACGACTGGTTGATCGCAGACTGACTGTTTTGGTGTTGTGCCCGGCCACCTCGCGATAAGTGGGACGCGAATCCCTCCTTCGTAAAGATTCCATTTTGAGCCGCGAAGGGGGCCGTTTGCGGTGTACTCTGGGTGTCCGCCGTTGTCAGAAGTGAAGATGACTAATGTTTCTTTGTTGGCTGAAACTCGGTCAACGGCTTGGAGAATTTGCCCCACGTGGTGATCGAGGGTCTCAACGAATGCTGCATAGCGGATACGTCGTTCTCTCGCGGGAGAATGTTTGGGGATTTTTGATTCGTATTTTTCGATCAGCCACTGGCAGGTTGTTTTGATTGGGGTGTGGACGTGATAGAGAGAGGCGAGATGAAACTGCATGGAATCATCTTTGACACTCTCGATGGACTGGCAGATTTGTTGAATCAGTGAATCGGTGGGGAATTCGCCCCGTTCTCGTTTGGCGCTTGGTCTGTTTTTATTCCATGCGTATGGATGTGAGCCGAAGTCGTTAATGGTTTCGTCAAAGCCTTGACTCGCCGGACCGTGGGTCGGACTCCAGCCCAGGTAGCCCCCATGGTGTGCATTGAGGTGCCACTTGCCCGCGAAGGTGGATTGGTATCCGTATGGATGGAGCACCTCCGCGATGGTTCGGTGATTGAGTTGTAGGTTCAGCTGAAATGGTGGTGCGCGGAGTGGAGTCGGTTGGTCGATGGATTGATATCCCGCGGCATTCTTGGTGACAAATTCAAAGCCCAAGCGAGCCGTCGTCTTGCCGGTCAGTAGACTCGCTCTTGACGCCGAACAGATTGGTGCGGAAGCGTAGGCGTTGGTGAATCGCATTCCTGACTTGGCCAAGCGATCGAGATTTGGCGTTTCGTGCCAGGGATGGTCATAGCAGCCGAGGTCGGACCATGCCAAATCATCGGCAAGGATCAGAACGACATCCGGTGGCCGCTGATCTGGTGGCCGCTGATCTGGTAGCCGCTGATCTGCTCGAGCAGTGGAGAGCGGTGAGGTTCTCCACGTTGCCAAAGAGAGGAACGCGATAAGTAGCAATCGAGATCGTAATGAAGAACGACGCAACGATGCGGTAAACTGATGTCCATTCACGGGTTCATGAAATCCTTGTAAATTTCCCTGTTGGTGTCCCCGTGACGTTGGCAGTGAGGTTAGTTAACAGTGAGGTTAGTTAACAGTGAGGTTAATGGTGAAGCACCTTCATCATTTTGGTTGAATTGATTCAGAAAACGTGCCACGCCTTGGCTTCTAGGGTTTGAACGATTTTCGTATCACCTGCACGCCTCGCCAGGTCGTAATACGCATAGGGGTATTTGAAGACGTGTCCGATTCCAACAGACCGATCGGGACGCTTCTGCCAGTAACTTGCGTCCAGAGGGCGTCGTTTCGTGGCGAGGTGATCTTTGATGCGCCGATCCTCATCACTCGGACCCTGCCGTGTGACCGTCACATATTTGCAAAATGCGGTTCGGCAGCTCTCGGCCCACTTTGTATCACCCATTGATGCCAATTCCACAAGCGAATGTCCAAAGGTCATCATGTGGCCCGCAAAACCTTGCCCGAATCCAACAAACCGGTCGATCGCGTCACTGGCCTCGGTCAGGATGAATTGCGAGATCGCCGCTTCATCGGAGAACGAAGGTGGATCAACCTGTGGGTCTGGATCGATATCTCGCCAGGGAGTGAATTTGTTGATCAGTTCACACACTCCATCAACCCTCCGGTAGGTCGCTGATTCAGGATCGAGACGAAACGCTTTGATCGCAAGCATGGCAAAGATCGCATTGTGGCCAACCTGCAGTAAGGTGTCTCCGCGCGAGGCCAGGGTCTCCCCGATTCGCTCGATCGCATTCGGGTCTTGTTTCTCTTTTGGGAAATCCTTGCAGAGCTTGGTAGAGCTGTAGTTGAGGTCGAGTAGTTCGGCAATGCGTGCTTGGGCGGTTGGGTCATGCACGTAATCGGAGCAGAGGTAATGAGCCGAAATCAATGCTGCCCCACGATGACCGTCTGCGAAGTAGCTCATCGAAGGCGATCGTGCCAACGCATTGAGCCCAAGTTTTAAAAGTCGGCGTTTAGCCAGATCTGCTGATTCCGGAGAGGTCTCGCTTTGGGCGGTTTCATTTTGCGGATTTGTTTCTTCCGCATTGCCCTGATTGGCAAAAAGTGTGCAACCTCCCGTGATCGCAGCCAGTTGCGAATGGAACTGCCTGCGACTGAGCGTTTGCGAATTGAGCTGATCGGATTCCATTTGGCGACCTCGCGAGGACAGGACTTGCTGAAGATACATCTGCTGCTGGCTTGATACCTAGAACGGGAGCGTGGACTTCTCAAATCAACGCCTCGGCGACTCACTGCTGTTTGTGATATGTTTTACCTTTTCATGTGAGACGCTGGGGCGAGAACTTTTAAAAGAATGCCCCAAAAGCGTCGAAGCAAGCGAGTTCTTGACTCGATGCTTTTGATGGCCGGTTTAATAAGAGAATTTGGATGAATCTGTTTCGGGTAATATTTCTTGTTGTGTCCCTGATCGCTTGCGATGTTACAACGGCTGATCAGCCTCCTAATGTGATCTTCTTTTTCACTGACGATCAAACAACAAGCACGATTGGTTGTTACGGTAATCAGATTGTGCAGACGCCCAATATCGATCTGCTCGCACGCGAAGGGACGCGATTTCGGAATGCTTTCGTGAGCCATTCCATTTGCTGGGTCAGTCGAACCACGGTGCTCAGTGGTTTAACCGGACGGACTTACGGCACCCCAGGCAACCATGATGTTGCACAGGCAGACGCCGTTGCGACTCTCTATACCGATCTTTTGCGTGATTCCGGTTACCGCACGGGATTCTTTGGGAAGTGGCATGCCAAGATGCCGAAGGGGTATCGGCAGCAGGACCACTTTGATGAGTTTGAGGCGATTGGACGTAATCCGTTTTACAAGAAGCAGGCAGATGGATCGTTACGTCACGAGACGGAATTGATCGTGGATCGGGGCATTGAATTCATCAAGCAGCAGCCAAAGGACAAACCCTTTGCGTTGAATCTTTGGTTCAATGCCTGTCACGCTGAGGATGGTGATCGTCGTCCGGGCATCGGCCAG
>JAKMEW010000472.1 GCA_022425745.1 Rubripirellula sp. | reverse complement strand
CAGTGATTCCAATCCGCTGACTGCGAGAGTCGCGGTGAATCGTTTTTGGGCGAGGCTGTTTGGTCGAGGCTTTGTGGAAACCGAAGAAGACTTCGGCACACAGGGAGCGATGCCCACTCATCCCGAGTTGTTGGATTGGCTTGCCGGAGAGTTTCGTGCAGATGGATGGTCCGTCAAACAGCTCTTGAAAACCATCGTCATGTCCAAGACGTATCGGCAAAGTTCGCGTTTCACCGAACAAAAAGTCACTGTTGATCCGCGTAATGACTTTCTAAGCCGCGGACCTCGATTCCGTCTTTCCGCTGAAACAGTCCGTGATCAATCTCTCGCCGTCTCGGGGTTGCTAACTGAACGTGTCGGTGGTGCGTCGGTGATGCCTCCGCAGCCAGATGGCATTTGGAAGTCCACTTATAGCGGCGAACAATGGAAGAATGCGACCGGAGAGGATCGTTATCGACGAGCCATCTACACCTACAAGAAGCGAACAAGTCCGTACCCAGCGATGACAACGTTTGATTCAGGGAGTGGTGAGGTTTGCCAAATTCGTCGGATTCGGACCAACACACCACTTCAGGCTTTAGTCACCTTGAACGATGTCGCTTTCTTTGAAGCGGCAGGAGGTCTCGCAAGGCGTATGGAGGACGCCTCGGAGCAATTAAGAGGCCGAATCGAAAATGGCTTCCGTATGACCTTGGTGCGAGATGGTTCTAAACAGGAATTAGATCGACTTGTGGTTCTCTATGAGACGCTTGATCTTGATGATGGTCAGGAAAAGGAGATTCTGGAAGCTGCCGGTTTAAAAGAGGGTGATGCAAAACTGGTGATGCTCGCAAACGTTCTCTTGAATCTCGATGAGACTCTCACCAAACCTTAAATTTCTAGCGGCAGC
Organism: Rubripirellula sp.; assembly: GCA_022425745.1. GTDB lineage: Bacteria > Planctomycetota > Planctomycetia > Pirellulales > Pirellulaceae > Rubripirellula. Next base: position 8,130 of record JAKMEW010000472.1, on the reverse strand, counting down.
AGAAGTCTCAAGATTCATTATTGGTATTCACGTTGTCCAATGATGAAAAACGTGGCAAAGCTTCTTTTTGCACAGAGTCATAAACGCATTCGTTAACACTACACTTGTATCCGAGAAACGCATGTCAGATCTTCCATTGGGCCTAGAGAGAGTACGTGCCGAGTCACGTCGGCATTTCTTTGGTCAAGCAGGATTGGGCTTTGGGGCCATGGCTCTTAGTTCTTTGCTCAACGAAAGAGTTGCGGGTTCAGAAGCCTCGTGGGAAATCCCTGCGAAGGTGAAGTCTGTCATCTATCTGCATATGGCAGGCTCACCTTCCCAGCTCGAGTTATTCGATCACAAGCCTGCTTTGGGAAGGTTGCACGATACTGAGTGCCCGGAAGAGTACTTGGAGGGGAAGCGTTTCGCGTTCATTCGCGGCGTGCCAAAGATGCTTGGGCCGCAATGTCGTTTTGATCAGCATGGCGAGACCGGGCAAACGATTAGCGAGCATTTGCCAGCGCTGTCTAAGTTAGCGGATGACCTATGTGTGATTCGTTCGATGAACACCGAGCAGTTCAATCATTCTCCCGCACAGTTATTCATGCATACAGGGAACCCATTGTTGGGGTATCCCGCGATGGGATCTTGGGTCACCTATGGACTCGGTTCAGAGAACGAGAACCTGCCCGGTTTTGTCGTGCTTTCCTCGGGTGGTAAAACGCCGAGTGCCGGTAAGTCGCTGTGGGGCAGCGGATTCTTGCCGACGGTCTATCAGGGAGTCCAATGTCGCACTGATGGTGGAGACCCGATTCTTTTTCTTTCTAACCCAAAAGGGCTTGATCGTGACGCTCGCCGAAAAACGTTAGATGCCATCGAGGATTTGAATCGGTATCAACATCATACGGTGGGAGATCCAGAAACCTTAACGCGTATTTCACAGTACGAGTTGGCTTTTCGGATGCAGTTATCCGTTCCCGAGGTGATGGATATTGGTCGTGAATCCAAGAAGACGCTTGAACTTTACGGCGCACAACCGGGCTACATCTCTGAGGCGGAGTCTGCGGCAGATCCACGGCAGCTGTATCAAGGAGATGATCCAACGTTTGCAAATAACTGCCTGCTCGCGCGGCGACTGGTGGAGAATGGTGTTCGGTTTGTGCAGTTATACGATTGGGGTTGGGATCATCATGGTTCATCCCGCGGAGAGTCGATCGATGAAACCTTGCCGATCAAGTGCGCACAGATCGATCGTGCGATCTCGGGATTGATCACTGATCTGAAGCAGCGAGGTTTGTTTGATGAGACATTGATCGTTTGGGGCGGCGAATTCGGCCGAACACCAATGATGCAGAACAATGTGAACAAAGTCTTGAAGCCAGGATTCATCGGCCGAGATCACCATCCGTATGCTTTTACGATGTGGATGGCGGGCGGAGGAATCAAGCCTGGGTCGTACGGTCAGACCGATGAGTTGGGGTACTACATCACGGAGAAGCCGGTTGGGGTGCGAGATCTTCAGGCGACAATTTTGCACCAATTGGGAATTGATCCTCAGCGATTTAGCTTTCCCTACCAAGGGTTAAACCAACGTTTGATTGGCCCGACGGATGAGGCAAGGGTTTTGCATGAGCTTCTGGTTTGAGGTTGTCACTGGAAAGATTCGAGTCGGGTTGATTTCATTGATCCGACTGAGGTCTTTTCTTCAGCGGAATTGCCACTTTGAAGACAGAAAACATTCGGTAATCCACACAGCCTATGGTATGTGGGCAGCTTGCCTGATTTGAAAAATCGCTACAATTGGCAGAGACGTGAATCGAAGATCATTTGAGATCTTGATAAGCAATGCTTCCGGAAAAGATTGCCTAGTCACTTGCGATTGCCTAACCGTGATCTACGCTATCAAACCGGTTTTTCACGAGAGAATCCAAACGCACAACCTACTGAAAGAAGAAAATGAAGCGGTTAAGCACAATTACAATCGCCTCTCTAGCTTTCCTTTTGGTTTCCGCCAACACGGTGGATGCCAAGCAGTTCCTCAAACGCTTACCAGTTCTCAAGCGAATTGGCTCGTATCGAGAAAGTCTAGAGCTCAAGGAGCACGTTGCTTCCCAAAACAATGAGATCGCTGGACTGAATCAAGTTGTTGAGGAGCGGGACGAGACGATTTCGCAGAGAGATTCAAGGATCCAAGAGCAGGTCGGACAGCTTGCAAAGCAGCGGGAATCACTTTCCAAAATGGATTCCAATCTGAAGAGTAAGTCAGGGGAAATTGCTGAACAGAGAAAAGCAATTGCTGCTCTGAATGAAAAGCTCAATGCGACCAACAAGCAGCTCGCTAACGCCAAGAAGCAAAATCAAGACGTCCGCGCACAACTCGCTGCCTCTAACGATCGCAATCAGCAGTTAGAGGAGCAGCGTGCAAAGGATCGACTTGCACATGAAGCTGCAGCGAAAGAGTGGAGCGAAAAGTTGGCTGCTATTCAGCAAGCCAAAGACGCTGCGGATGCCGAAGTCAAGGCACTTGCAGAGAAACTCAATAGCACAGAGCAACGACTCGTCGCTGTAACCAGCGAGGTTCAGGACATCGCTAAGAAGCTTCAAGAGTCAGAGAAGCAACGGGAAGAGTCCGAAAAGCAGTTGAAAGAAGAAGTTGCCGCCGCAGCCGTGCAGGAGCAGAGCTCATCTTCGGACGAAGAAGAAGGCGATGAGGGTGACGCCCCAACTTCGGCTGAGTAAGCGATCCTCGTTTTGGGGATAGCCCCAATCTGAATTATCATGACACCGGCATGTACCTGCATGTCGGTTTTTTTTTGGAATCACAGTGGGGGGGAAGATGTTTCGATTTTCTCTGTGTTTGTTGATATTCGGCTCGTCCGTGATTTCGTCTGGTCAGGCGGTTGAGTCGTCGACGAAAAAAGCTCCATGGGAAATCGCAGCACTGAAGCCGTCTTGGTCAGAGGTGGAGGCTACGAGAACGAGGAGAGTGGACTACGATTCGAGTCTCTCGGTGACAGACAATGGCCAACGACTCGTTGACGCATTGGCGGCGTTGGTTCCAGGAGACCGCTTGGAGATCGCGTCCGGAACCTACTCCCTCACTCGAAAGTGTTCCCTGAATTTAAGAGGGACTGCCGCGAAGCCAATCTGGATTGTCGGTGACAACGCGAATGGTGCCGTGGTGATCACGCGGCCTGATGAGCGACAGAACGTTCTGAACTTCGGTGAATCTTCGCGAAGTGAGTATGTTGCTCTGAGAAATCTAGAGATCACTGGCGGTTCCACTTTAATACGGTTCTACGATTGTCAACATATTTGGTTGGATCGTTGTCACCTGCATCATAGCGCTGCCGAAGGGATCACGACCAATAGACGTGACACAAGTCACTTCTTCATTACGGGTAACCACTTTCACGACTTCAAAGAAGAAAATGCAACCGGTGAAGCGATGTATCTTGGCGGTAACCACGGCAAGGCCGTTATGTCCTATTCGGTGATCGCCGGTAATCATGTTCATGATTGTGGGGGGCGGCAGGGTGATGGCATTGAGTTAAAGCAGGGATCGCACCACAACTGGATCTACAAGAATCATGTCCACGATACGAACTACCCATGCATTATTGTTTATGGTACCGGCGGTAACGGATTGAACCGAATTGAGGGAAACCTTTGTTACCGAAGCGGCGATAACACGATGCAGGTTCAAGGTGAGGCAGTTGTTTGTCGGAACGTCTTGTTAGCGGCCGAAGGTGCTGCCTTTGCCAGTACCGATCATCAGGGTAAGACGAGCCGATTGAGTGTGGTTCACAACACGATCGTTTCGAGCAGACGCGGGGTTAACTTAAGTAGTTGGAACGCTCGAGAGGGAATGATACTTGCCAATAACGCGATCTACACCGACCAGGGAGAGGCGATTCGCTTTCCTGCTGGAGCGGAGAGGGTTGTCGTTGCGGGAAACGTCGTCACGGGAAAAGTTTCAGGCGTTTCCTCGGGTTTTGTGTCGGGAGTAGGTTTGGAGGACTTTGTAAATGTGAGATGGGATGGGTCGCAGCGGGATGCTCGAATCGCGAAGAAAAGTTCGCTGCAGCGTCGGGGGGTGTCGGAGTATGCCATCGCCAAAGATTTTATCGATAATCAGTATCATGATCCTCCATCTAGCGGGGCTTTGGCTGCTGTCGAGTAGTTGGTAAAAGTGATCCATAAAGAAGTGTTTGTGGTCTCGCGACCAGGGGCAGACTTCAAACCGAAACAAACGGTGTTTTGGGTATGACGAGATGGTGGCTAGTCGATACCGATTGATTGGCGCCGTAAACTGATAGTGAGAAACGGCTTAACACGAGCGGCTGGCGATATGCTTTTCCAGACGATCAAGGGATGACGGTCGTTCACTTTCGAGAAGTTCCAAGGACTGCGTCCACAACAACTTGATTGGGGGTAGAGGTGAGTAAGGTTTGGCGGATCGCTGGTGTGAATTTTTCGCACATGCATATGGGGGATCTTCTGCGTTGCGTGCAGAATCATGCTGCTGCGGAAATCGTTGGGGTTTGCGATGAGGATCCAGCTTCGATGAGCCAAGCAATCGCTGCTCTATCGATCCCGTCGGATCGGGTCTACACCGATCTTCATCAGTGTATGGAAGAAACCAAGCCGGATCTTGTCATTCTATGTCCTCCTACGGGCGAGCATGCGGAGTGGACTGAGAGGGTTGCTGCCTACGGAGCGCATTTGTTCGTTGAGAAGCCCTTTGCGGCCTCACTGAGTGATGCGGATCGAATGATTGCCGCCGCGAAGATGGCTGGTTCTGAATTGGTGATCAATTGGCCCGCGCGATGGGATCGGAGTCACTATACCGCCTGGAAAGTAATCGATAGTGGATTGATTGGTGATGTGTTGGAAGTGCATTATTACGGTGGTAACCGGGGGCCGCTGTTTCATGGTGCGGACAAAGTGGAATACAGCCCCACGGTCGAGGATAAGCAGAATAGTTGGTGGTACAAATTATCCACTGGTGGAGGATCGTTGCGAGATTATCTCGGTTATGGGGTGACTCTCGGGACTTGGTTCAACGGTGGGCAAAAGCCGATCGAAGTCACGGCGATTGTTTCCGCTGCTGAAGGCGTTGAGGTGGATGAGCACAGTATTACGATCGCGCGCTACGCCCACGGTCTCTCCAAGTTTGAGACGCGGTGGGGAACGTTCACGGATCCATGGGTGCATCAGCCGCAACCCAAATGTGGCTTTATCGTGCGTGGCAGTCGAGGGACGATTTCAAGTTGCGACTATGAACAGATTGTGCGAATTCAAACCTCAGAACGCCCCGAGGGATATGACCACCCCGTTGAGGAGCTGCCGATTGGTGAGCAGAACGGGATCGAGTATGTTCTCTCCCGATTAGAAGCGGGCTTGCCAATCGAAGGGCCGCTTTCAACACGTATCGCGAGGATCGGTCAGCAGATTATCGAGACCGCTATCGAGAGTATTAGGCAAGGTCGTGCGGTCGATCTGATTGACAACTAGGTAAGCCTGTCGTGTTGATCTCTGGCCTGCGTTTAGGCGTGTTTTGGGGTTAGTGCACGTGTTTCGAGCTGAAAGCTAACCATTCTTCCATTCAGAAAAGGTACGCGATTGAACATCGAGACCGACTTAAATGAGTATATGCACCTACTCGGACTCTTGATTCGTGAACCTTCGGTTGTGGGTAGTGAGGCGCCGTTCTATCGAGTTATTCGTCGTGAACTTGAAGAGTTGCCAATTCGAGTTAGGCAATACAAAGGCTTGTTGGTCGCGGAGGGTGAGGACCCGGAGAGCGTTTGCTTTTCGGCGCACGTTGATCGAAACGGCTTGCTGTGCACGGGACCCAATGAGTTTCAGTATGCAGCATTCATTGCTGGAAACCGAGGCGAGCTATTCGGTGACTCGGTATCGGAACAGATGATGGAGCTAATCCAAGACCGATTTCGCGGAGAGCGGGTTCAAGCTTACCTTCCTCATGTGGGAAGTTATTTAGGGCAGGGGGTGATCGAAACAGCGAAGATTTGCCCCCAGCGACATAACTTGATTTTTGAAGTCGAGGGTTTGGGGTACCTTGAACCTGGCACAGCCGTTTCGTTCCTCGACCGTTTGAGATTTGACGGCCAATTTGTATCGGGGCAACTTGATAATGTGGTTTCGGTTGCTCTTCTGGTTCATCTTCTTCGGAGAGGTTTTCGTGGTACAGCACTCTTTACGTCCGAGGAGGAAGCAGGGCGAAGTTGGCGATATGTTCTTGAGCGATTTCAGGCTGAATCGAGAACCAGTCGACGGCTGATCATTCTCGATACAAGTCCATATCCAACCGTCGCTGAGGCGACATCGCAAGATTTGGTTCTGCGTCGACGTGACGCGGGTGCAAGCTTTGATGAAAATTTAACTTCGGAGCTTGATCAGCGCTGTTCATCTTTGGGGATTAGAACGAGCTACAAGGATGACTATGTGACACGCGTGAATCTAACGCGGGAAAGGCCGATGTCTTACGGCAGGACGGAACTCGGGCGTTTGATCGCAGCGACTGGTGGTGAATTAACGGGGACAACCCTCCAGATTCCAACCACGGGATACCATACGACTCGCGAGACCGCTTCCATTGAGTCGTTGATCTCGGCGATCAAGCTTTTGCGTACATACATCTAACCATTAAGACGAACACGATAATGTTCACGGTGCGAGACGCCGCGTTGACATCAGGCTTGGCTATCCGTCAGGCAGTTTCGAAATCAGTGCCAAGGTCGTGAAGTAAAACAAGATAGCAGTGCAAGTGTATGATGACAAATTTAGATCAATCAGTTCATCGTGTTCTGGGGCACGAGCAGATTGAGACGGATCGCGAAATGGTTCGCCTCGCGCAGGTAGGTGCAGCAGGTGAACTCGATCAATTCGTTTCGAGTTTAACGACATCTGAGCAAGCCTACGCTCTGAGTCACCTTGATGAGGAAGAGGTCGAGCAAGTTCTCGCTTCGATGCTTCCCGAGCACGCTGCGGAGTTAATTGGGCATCTCTCTGAGATGCAAGCGGCAATGACGATCGGGGCCGTTGAACCGGATACTGCTGCATCAATTGTTCGGGAACTCTCAAGTGATGAGATGGCCGATGTGATCGGCGACTTGGACAAAGAGCAAGCTGAGGCGATTCTAAAATCATTGCCTCCCAGCGAAGCGGATGCTGCTCGCGAATTAACTGCCTACGACGATGATGTTGCCGGCGGTCTAATGAATCATGAGTTGATGCGTTTTTCAGACGGGATGTCAGTGGCCGATGTCATCACGACTCTGAGTACCGAGCACGATCGGTATGATGAGTACGACATACGTTACGGATACGTTTGTGATCCAAGTGGTCGATTGATTGGCGTGTTGCCAATGAGTCAGTTGTTATTTGTGAAGCGAGCTCAGTCTGTTCAGGAGATCATGATTCGAGATCCGCTCTCGGTGTCAGACCAACTACCGCTCGATGATCTGGTTGAGTTCTTTGAGAAGCATCCTTTCCTCGGGGTGCCGGTGATTGATTCCAATGGCATCCTGAAAGGGATTGTTCATCGTGAAGCGGTGGATTACGCCAGCGTGAGAGCGTCCGAGAGTGACTATTTGAAGAGTCAGGGGATCATCGGGGGCGAGGAGCTTCGCAACATGCCTTTGTGGCTGCGTTCGCGACGTCGCTTGAGTTGGCTGAGCGTCAACATCCTCTTGAATCTTGGCGCTGCCACTGTGATCGCTGCGTTTCAAGAAACGTTGCAGGCGGTGATCGCATTGGCGGTTTTCTTGCCGATCATCAGCGACATGAGTGGTTGCAGTGGTAATCAGGCGGTTGCTGTGAGTATGCGAGAATTGTCGCTAGGAGTGATCCGGCCAAGCGAGATGTTTCGTGTTTGGCTCAAGGAACTCTCTGTCGGATTCATCAACGGAACGGTGCTTGGTTTCTTAGTCGGTTTATGTGCTTTGCTGTTCGAGGGAAATCCCTACCTGGGGCTCGTTGTGGGTTTTGCCCTTTTTGCAAATACTTTGGTTGCTGTTTCCATTGGGGGGACAGTCCCCCTGTTACTCAAGAGACTCGATGTTGACCCCGCGGTTGCGAGCGGTCCCCTACTGACCACCATTACGGATATGTGTGGGTTTTTCC
>JAKMEW010000465.1 GCA_022425745.1 Rubripirellula sp. | reverse complement strand
GTCTTAAATCTCAGTCCAAGGTCTTTAACGATCTGATCTGGTAGTAGAGAAACCAGGTATGAGTATCGTGAAAGGTTCGCTTCGTATGATGGAAAGATCTTCGCACTAGCGGTTGCACCACCAAGGTTAGCATTGCTCTCTAGGATGAGTACTCGCTTCTTCATTTTTGACAGGTAACATGCCGAGACCAGTCCGTTATGTCCCCCGCCGACAATGATCACGTCATAGGTTTTACTCTGAATGCTCATGCGAGGCTTTGTGGGATTGCGAATGATTCAAGCGATCCGAATGATTCAAGCGATCATGGTGGAACGACCAGCGAAGACGCGATGATTTGGCTATTCAACCTCGAAGCCAAAGTCTTGAAGTTGTGATTGCACAGCAATGCCGATTGCGTCTCCGAATGTGTCGGATTTGAGATCAGCTTGATTTTTCATCTGAGCCGCAACGAAGGCATCTCTCTTTTGTGTTTCGGCGTTGATTTGTAGTTGGATTGCTTCTCTTTTGGATGCCATCTTCACGATGTGTTGTTCACGCTCTGCAGCATTCATCTTTTGCATCGCCTCGGGGAGAAGTTTGGTATCGATCTTCTCGAGAAACTTTGGGTTGTCTCTCCACGAGTCCACTAGATCACGGCCGCGATTGCTGTACGCCGCGCCTGCTTTGGTGGCGATTCGACTCAGGCTGGCTCCGGCACTGATGGAATTTTCATCTTGGAGAATTTGGTTTTTGGCAAATCCCTCGCGTTCAGCCTGAGCGCCGTACCAAAGATAGGTGTCATTGAGTTCGTTGTTCAGGGTGATCAAGATCGGGTCGTGAGGGGTTTTGATTTGAACCACCTTGCGATCCTGATTGATGTTCATGAATTTTCCCTCCGCCAGATCCGCTCCGTTTTTCCACTGGCCGGATACTCCCCGTTCGTACGCTCCGCAGTGGATGGTGTTAACGACGATTCCGGTTTCGATTGCGGCGAGACAGCTTTCTTCGTAATCCACATCACCTTGGCTGAAAGGTTCATTTCCCGCGATGTAGATAGCCTTGTAGCTATTGCGGTTCTTGCTCCAACTCAGCCGCTTGACTGCCTCCTTGATCACCGCGCCACAGTATTCATCTCCACCATCGGTTTTTAGTCCAAATAATCCTTCGGAAACTTTGTCCAGGTCATCGGTTAGTGGGACCACCTGACGAAGGTAGTTCTCCGTTGCCGGTAGGTTGCTATTGCCGTATTCAAAGACCGCAACACGGAGCAGCGGCTTCTGTTTTTTCTTTTCGGCTTTTGCTACCTGTTGGACGATATTCCATAGCTGGGTACGTGCTTGCGAAATAAGCCCGTCCATGGAGTTGGAGGTGTCAAGTAGGATGGCGATGTCGACGGGCGGACGCTTGTTTTTTGCCGGCTTTTCGTCTTTTTTCGAGTCGTTGACACTCTGAGTGTTGTCTTTTTTGATGGCGGGCTCTGTGGCATCCAAAGACGTTGGGTTGGTCGCTAGCAGGATCAACAGGCACGAGATGACCGATAAGGCTTTCATATCGAAGGCTCCAGTAGGCGGAAAGGGTTTTGGCTGTCGCGACCGGGGTGAATCGCCAGAGTTTTCCGCAGTCGGCGGCGAGACTCAATGCAGACTGGGTTCACAGTACACGTATTCTACACATCACCACGGTTGTTGGCAGCTCGGATCATTGCCCTCGCACGCTCTTGGACACTGATAATGAGTTAACCCGCTTCGGGTAATGTTGCTTTGGGAAAAACACGGTGTCTCTTTTTGCGATGACGGAGGTACGAGTGCTCATCGCGAACGATAGAATGGAGTGAAGGCGATGATTCGACTCCCGTAGCGACGACAATCGAATCCGCCGCGATGGTTTAAGCTATAAATTGGTTGGTAGTTTTATTTCGGGAAAGATGTGGGGTTTGCAATGACTGCCGGTTTTCGCGTTTTGGTATTCCTTGTTGCATTGACGCTTACACCCGCCATTACGAAGGCGCAGTTTGGTCCAGATCGCAGCAGACTAAATGGAGCCGGCATGGTTGTGCCAGGCGGTGCGGTGGGTGGCCAATTGCCTCTGGGTCCATCATCACCCAAAGTGATCTTGCCCAGCAGTGCAACCGCAGATGCCGTGCGTCAGCAGCTTGATGCGGGTGTTTCATTAGAGTCGATTGATTGTGCGTTAGTTGACTTGGACGTTGTGTTGACCGAAAAGCTCGGTTCGCTCCCAATTTCACTCGATCATGCTGGGTTGAAGCAAGCGAGGGTTAGTAGCGATGCTCGAGTTCAAGGGCAGTTTTCTCCGCAGCCTCTTCGGGCAGCACTCGATCGAATGCTTCGGCCACACGGATTGAAGGCAGTAGTGGTAAATGATGGGTTAAGGATTACTGCAGACTTTCGGGAGCTCAGTCAACGCGGAATCGGAACGAGTCGCTGGGTGGGCATTGACGAAGCTTTCAGTCTCCGCGTTGACGCAGCGTTATCACAGAAAGTTGCGGTCGATTTTAATGATGAACCGCTTGCTGAAGTTGCAAAAAGATTGAGCGAGATAATGTCACTGCCAATCGTGCTAGATTTCAGGTCGCTCGAAGAGATTGGTATGACTGCTGATGTAGAGGTCACTTTATCAATAGAAGAGATGAGCATACGCTCGATGCTCAGGCTTCTTTTGACGCCACTTGATTTGACATATCGCGTTGACAGTGAAGTTTTGGTCTTTACCACCAAAGAGAGTGCCGAGTTGAATCTAGTTAATCGGATTTACTGGTTGGAGGGGACTGGATTTCCTATTGGAGACATGGATTCGGTGATCGATGTCATTCAAGGGACCCTGAAGCCTGAATTCTGGGAACAACTCGGTGGGCCGGGCGTGATCAATCCTTTGACGGAGGGGTACGGCAACCGGCCAGCAATCATCGTCTCGGCTACGCAAGAAGTGCACCGGCAAATTGAAACACTGCTGACGGTTATGAGAGAGTCTCATGTTGGTGATGATCCCGTTCTGCATCGTTGATCGTTTCTGGGATTTTTGATCGTCGAGGTTGATCAGTGCGTGCATTGAGGTTTTGTTTTTATCGCTCGGATCCGATCTGATCGTGAATTTCTGCGGCAAGGTTAGCCAGTCTTTGGTCGGTGTAAAATTCGGGTCCCCCATGCACGGCACCGACGATGATGTCGTAGCGAACGATGAGTTTATTCTTGCGGTACATTTGCTCCAATTCGGTGGACTGTTCAACGGGCATTTGTGGATCTGCATCGCCATGGATCAGCCATAGCGGTGGGTCCATTTCGTCGACATGCGTAATCGGGCTCGCAAGCCGGCTCGCTTCGGGGACCTCATTAGGTTGGCCGCCAAGCAGGAGTTGTAATGCTGGGACGCGTACACTTAGGCCATGCGCCGTTGACTGACCGAGGATTGAATTTAAATTCGAGGCTCCGTAGAAAGAGAGCGCTGCACAGACTGATGAAGATTGTTGGAGATGCTTTCCAACCTTACCTTCTAGCTCATCGAGTCCATTAGAAACACCAACCAGTGCTGCAAGGTGACCTCCGGCAGAAGCCCCTGCCACAATGATTCGATTGGGATCAAACTGGAGCGAATCGGCATGTCGTCGCAGAAAGCGAATTGCCGCCTTGATGTCATGAACCTGGGCAGGGAATCTCGCTTGTCCACTAAGGCGATAATCGACACTCGCTATTTTGAAGCCGTGGTCAAGCCAATGTTTCACTGGCACACTTGACTTCGAACCTGACCGCCAGGCTCCCCCGTGGATCCAGACCACGAGTGGTGAATTCAATTCTTCTTGTTTCGTTTGATAAAAATCAAGGCGAAGGGAATGGCTTTCAATCGAAGCGTATTCGATGTCCTTTTTTAGCGAGTAGCTTGTGTCCTGTCCAAAGCATCTTGTGTTAACGAGCAAAAGAGAAATGCTGAAGAAAAGAATACGTTCAGTGGCTCGCACGGCGTTACCTTGGGCGGAGTAATGAGGCGTCTCTGTGTCATCGAGAAGCTTGCCTAGATGATAATTTGCCTATCAATTTAACGGTTTCTGGCTCGCCCTTGTTGAGGCGTGCACATTAGACTGACGCCAATGGGCATGAGACGATTTCGTGTCGTTATACGCATACAGTTATTGTGTGCATTAATTCGGGAAATTGTCGTTGCTTGCGTCGTAGCCAAGCAGGTTTTCCCTTTGTTTTATACGTCGATTGCGGCATGAAAAATATTTG
>JAKMEW010000457.1 GCA_022425745.1 Rubripirellula sp. | reverse complement strand
CTTCCGAGGTCGACAAAGCTGTTGAGTCGACAGAGGAGGGGATGCTCCTTCATACGCTGGATTTGGATCCCAATGATCCTCTTAAGCTTGTTTGGACAGAAGTCTATCGTCGTAGTGAAGATTTTTTGATCCATGCCGATAATCCACCAGTTTTGGAGTATGTAAATCGACATCGGGAATTAGCGGTCGAATTCACAGTTGAGATTTATGGGAATGTTTCTCAGGCTGTATTAGAGAAGATTGATAGCTTGGAAATTCCCTGCAAGCATTTTGAAACGAGCACCGTCGGGTATGTTCGCTCTGAGCGATTTCGTTAGATTTGCTTGACCCGTACGCCACCTCCGGTCACCTCCCGACGAATCGCCGCCAAAGTTCGAACTCTTCCACCTCCGATCTCAGGTTCTCGCCTGATCTGGGGCGCCTAAGTTCTCGAGGTCGCTTTTCGGTGGTGAGGATAAGGCGGAAAAGGGGACAGGGTGTGCCGGGATAAACCGGTTTGGGATAGAGAATGAAAGTTTCTTACGAAGAAGATTTAGCCAATCACTTCGGCCTCTGCCGGAGGTGCGAGGAAGGTAACAACCTCGTGCTGAGCGTCCGAGCTGGAGGAAGCGTAGGCCAACTATCGAGCTCCGAAATCCTCCCTTTCGTGTGCCGACCTTGTCCTGTCAAAGGGAAGGCAACACCGCAGCGATCGTACGATGGCAAGATCGACGCGGACACGGCGGAGTCGTTGAACCTGTGCATGCGTAGAAATCCCAAACGCGAGAACCGGGAGATCCCATCGGTCTGCCGTCACACGGTTTCGGCCGCAGGCGGCAGCGGTCAGCGAACCTCTCTGAGGGTACGGCTGGCATGAACGCTGATGGGAAGTCAGATGAGTTCGTAGTACCGACGACGCGGGCGAACAACGCGGAAGCTGATTCCGTTGCGGAGTCCGTCGAGGAAAGGAACTCAGCGAAGAAGAACGTCGGCGAGTCCGACCTCGTCCACGCACCGAAGCGGAACAAACGGAGGTCATTCGGACTGGCTGGCGTGCGTGAAACAGCTCGAGCAAAGCCTGAGCTGAAGTTCACGTCGTTGCTGCACCATGTCAACGAGAACCTGCTTGCGGAGGCCTTCTTCGACCTGAAGAAGACCGCGGCGGCTGGTGTCGACGAGGTGACCTGGCACGACTATGAACAAGGCCTTGAAGCTCACATCGAGGATCTTCATGGTCGTATTCACCGGGGAGCGTACCGTGCAAAGCCTTCCAAGAGAATCTACCTCCCCAAGCCCGACGGTCGACAGCGACCGATTGGGATTGCCTCGCTGGAGGACAAGATCGTCCAGAAGGCAGTCACTTGGGTACTGCAGTGCATCTATGAGCAGGACTTTCTCGGATTCAGTTACGGGTTCCGGCCCGGCAGAAGCCAGCACCAGGCGCTTGACGCACTGAGCGTTGGTCTGTCGAGCAAGAAGGTGAATTGGGTGCTGGACGCCGATGTGGAAGGCTTCTTTGACGCGATCGATCACCAGTGGTTGATCAAGTTTCTGGAGCACCGCGTCGCCGACAAACGTATTCTTCGTCTGATTGGCAAGTGGCTTCGTGCTGGTGTCAGTGATGATGGAGAATGGTCCAAGACGACGGTGGGTACACCGCAGGGGGCGGTGATTTCACCGCTGCTCGCCAACGTGTATCTGCACTATGTCCTGGACCTGTGGATTCAAAGCTGGCGAAGCCAGCGCGGTCGTGGCGACATGGTGATTGTCCGTTATGCGGATGATTTCATCATTGGCTTCGAGCACAAGTCCGAGGCCGAAGCTTGCCTGAAGGAACTTCGGGACCGCTTTGCCAAGTTTGGCTTGAAGCTCCACGACCAGAAGACTCGCCTGATCGAGTTCGGTCGCTTCGCGATCGACCGTCGCAAGGCCCGCGGAGAAGGTCGCCCGGAAACGTTCGACTTTCTCGGGTTCACTCACCGCTGCGGCGTGACCCGGCGTCATGGCTGGTTCACGATCCACCGCGAAAGTGTGGCGAAGCGGATGCGGGCCACGCTGGCGGCGATCAAGGCAAAGCTTCAGCAGCGTCGACACTGGTCCCTTGGATCGGTCGGCTGCTGGTTGTCTCGCGTGATGCAAGGATGGCTGAACTATCATGCCATCCCGGGCAACATGAAGCGTCTGCAACAGTTCCGTGATGAGGTCGCCAAGATGTGGCTTGGCGTTCTTCGCCGCCGCAGTCAACGTCACCGCTGGAACTGGGCACGGATGCATCGCCTGATCCGCCATCACCTGCCAACGCCTCGGATCCTCCACCGCTACCCGAAAGACAACTTTCGCGCCAGATTCAACGCAGGAGCCGTATGAGGTAGACACTCACGTACGGATCTGTGCGGGGGGCGGCCCGAAAGGGCCGTTCCTACCGCGATCACTGAATGCTTGACAGATCTTCGTTGAGCGTTAGCATGCCAAGCGTCTGAGGGCAGTTTCTTTTACTTGCGTTTCCATGGGGGCAATGGGATGGCAAGACTAGCAAGGGGCGAGTGCATCGACCCCGCTCAAGTGCAAATCGTGCACTGTATTCATCGTTGTGTCCGGCGAGCTTTTCTCTGCGGGACCGATCCTTATTCGGGCCGGTGCTATGAACATCGTCGTGCCTGGATCCGCCAGCGTCTGGAGTTTCTAGCCGGCATCTTTGGGATCGATTGCTTGACCTACTGCGTGATGAATAATCACCTGCATCTGGTCCTGCGCAGTCGTCCCGATGTCGTGGCTTCCTGGAGCGACCAGGAAGTCGCCCGCCGCTGGCTGCGTCTATTTCCAAAACGGCGAAGCAGCGAGGGACCGCCTGAACCGGCCGATCCTGAAATCCAGATGATCGTCAGCCAACCCAACTTGCTGGCGGAAATCCGCCGACGTCTCAGTGACCTCAGTTGGTGGATGCGCTGCACGGCTGAGAACATCGCGCGGCAAAGTAACCGGGAAGATGAATGCACGGGCCATTTCTGGGAGGGGCGTTATCGTTCGCAGGTGATTCTGGACGAATCCGGCTTGCTGGCCTGTGCGGCTTACGTTGACTTGAATCCGATCCGCGCGGCGCTGGCAGCCTCCCCTGAGACGAGCCAGTTCACCGGAGTCAAGGATCGCATCGATGACCTCAAGACACGCAGTGGTCGAGCGCGGATCAGCGACCACCAGTGGGAACGGAATCGTCGCCGTGTCCACAGTGGCTGGATGAGTCCGATCGAAATCAACGAATGCAAAGATCCGACCGGACCTGATCCCAGTAGTGACCGGAGGCGAGCGAGTTGGAAGGGTTTCTTGTCGATCTCGCTGAGTACCTACCTGCAGTTGGTCGATTGGACGGGACGTCAGTTGCATCGAGGGAAAGTGGGCGTGATTCCGCATCACTTGGCGCCGATTTTGAAACGGATCGGGCTCGACGCAATCGCCTGGTGTGAGTTGATCGCTCAGTTTGGGCGGAAGTTCAAACGGGCTGCGGGAAGCCAGTGCCACTTGCAAGCCGAAGCGACGCGCCGTGGTCAGCGCTGGTTGCAGTCACCCGGCAAGGTCGACTTGGCGACAACGGGTTAGCGTGACCAAGATTCTCAGCCGCCGGCCAA